>JBJEAY010000364.1:0-2127 GCA_051869575.1 Prevotella sp.
CCTTCCACATCTGGCGCTCCTCTTCCTCAATGTTGTACGTTTTGTCGATGTTCTCAAGGAAGATGTTACAATAACGGATGCCTCCATAGAATGTGTTTCCACTCCAGATGTCACCATAGGGATTCTGCGTCTTCTGCTTGCCCTCGGCTATCATTATGCCAGGTATATAATCCTTCATTGAACCAAGGCCCTCAATATGTGTATAGTCGTCGGCCACGACCTCGTCTGACCCCCAGAACGCCGGGTTGTAGTATAGTCCCGACAAGTCGTTGTCGCGCATCGACATACATGTCTTCATCCACTGTTCGGCATCCTCACGCTTCTCGAAAGTGGTTTCGATAGTGGTGATGTCGTTCTTGGGCACAAGGTCGAGATAGTCGTTGCATGACGTGAGTGCCACTGCGGCAACGGCCATCATTACGTTCTTTATATGTTTGTTTGCTTTCATCATTGTCGTATTATCAGAAGTTTACATTTATACTTGCAGAATATGTGCGCTGGATAGGATAGTTGAAACCATCGCTTCCAAGCTCAACATCCCACAACTTGAAGTTGGTGAAGCAGAACGGGTTGTTGGTGGCAAGCGTGAACTTCACGTTCTGAAGACCCAATTTGCGGACGAAATTACGCGAGAGGTTGTAGGCAAGTGATATTGACGTACAACGCAGGAACGAACATTCGCGCATGAAATAGGTGGATTTGCGGGTCTCGGCGTTTGCTCCCCAATCTTCCTGTGGATTGTGCACAACGATATTGCTTGTTGAGAGTCGTGGCCAGAACGGACGTTCTGCCATGTTGTCCTCACTCCAGTGGCTGTCGGCAATGGCCTGCAGCATGGCATGGTCCTTATAGAAAGGAGAGATGTTCTGCGCGTTGATGAAGAACGAACGCTTGCCAGAGCCTTGGAACGACGTGTTGAACTCGAAGTTCTTGTAGTTGACGAAGAGGCTCATACCGTAGATGAGTCGCGGTGTCTCGGGATAGCCGATGAACACGGCATCGTTGACGTCAATCTTGCCGTCGCCATTCACGTCACGATACTTGATATCGCCAGGCATCACGTCGCCGTCCTGACGGGGCGAGTTGTCAATCTCAGCCTGGTCGCGGAAGAGTCCTTCCGCTATATAACCCATGGCCTGACTGATCTCATGACCTGTCTTACGCTGCCATGCCGGCTTGTTGGTGGCTTCCTCTATATACTTGTACTTTGCCTTGTTGTAGGTGAGCGTTCCGTTGAGGATAAACCATAAGTCGTTGTTGAACATGTGCTGAAGCTTTGCCGAGAGGTCGAAGCCTCGCGAGTCAACTTCGCCAATGTTGTCGAGCGGGGCTATTTCGATACCCACATTCTGCGGGATGACATATCTTCTTGAAAGAATGTTGTGGCGCAGCTCGCGATAGATGTCGGCCTGGAACTCAAACAGTCCGCCAAAGAGCTTTGCCTCGATACCAAGGTTCATTTGCTCTGCCACTTCCCACTGTATGCCAGAGTCGCCGTAGAAGTTGATGATGTTTCTGGCAAAACTATCAAAGTCATTTGAATTGACACCATTGTTCCACATTCCTACTCCCTTAATGGCAATATCCTGCAGATAGACATAGCGAGGTGTGGAAATGATACCGTCGTTACCCACCTTACCCCATGAGAGGCGGAACTTGAGGTAGGGAACCACCTTTTCAATACCTTTCATCCAAGGCTCTGACGATGCCACCCATGCACCACCAAGAGAAGGGAAGAAACCCCAGCGGTGCTCTTTGGAGAATCGCTCCGAACCATTGTAGCCGCAGCTTGCCTCTACAAAATAGCGGTCGAGCAAACCGTAGGAGAAACGTCCGGAGAAGGTGACGTTGCGCTGTGGCAGACCGTTGAGAACCGACTCTATAGGAGTGAATGTCCTCTCGTAGAGCTGTGCCACGCCAGTGAACGAGGTCTGATGAAGATTGTTGTCTTCGCCACCCCATGCTGCCGTATGGTAGATGCGTCCCTCAAAGGTTGTACGCGTCTCGGTGGTGTGGTTGTCGGCACCTTTCACAAGGGTTTTTGATGCCCTCGCGTTGTTTGGGTCAGCACCAAGAGTGAACTCGCCAGTCTCGGGGATATAGCTATTGAGATAGTACTTATAAGGT
>JBJEAY010000365.1:0-11650 GCA_051869575.1 Prevotella sp.
TCTACTGCTCGCAGGTATATGGATAAGGATGCTAGTTGGTTTGATGGGATTTCACTATACAAGCGCAATTATGAGATAGGTAAGCGGATTCGTGATTATGAAGCAAGGAATGTTCGTCGGTTTATAGATGAAGCCCATGCTGAGGGCAAACCTGTAATCGTAACCGGAGACCTGAACGACTGGTGCAGAAGCGACTGTTTCGAAACTCTCATGGGCTCAGATCTCAAGGATGCTTGGTGGGAAGGAGGTAATGGGTTCGGCTGGACTTACTTCGGTTGGAACCTTCGGTTAAGACTTAACCATATTCTCTATAGTGATGAATTGGAACTTACGGATGTTGAGGTGATAGACACGGATTTAAGTGATCATAAGCCTTTGATTGCAAATTTTAAATTAAAGTAAATAGATTTTAATATTTATGCAAAACGAACTTCAAATATCACAACGAGGTATAGACATGCCTCAGTCGCCAATTCGCAAACTGGCTCCTCTTGCTTACAAGGCAGAAGATGAGGGCGTGAAGATATACCGACTTAATATCGGACAGCCGGATTTGCCTACTCCTCAGAAGGCGCTGGATGTGCTTTCTAAAATAGACCGTAACACCTTAGAGTACAGCCCTTCACAAGGCTATCGCTCGCTTCGTCAGGCTTTGGTAGGCTATTATGAACGCTACCAGATTAAGCTGAATGCGGACGAAATCATAATAACCTCAGGCGGTTCGGAGGCGGTACTTTTCGCTTTCATGAGCTGTCTGAATCCCGGTGACGAGATCATCGTTCCGGAGCCTGCGTACGCCAACTACATGAGCTTTGCGATTTCGGCTGGAGCGGTTATCCGTACGGTCACGACCACCATCGACGAGGGCTTTTGTCTGCCGAAGGTGGAGAAATTTGAGGAGCTGATCAACGAACGCACGAAGGCTATCCTGATCTGCAATCCGAACAACCCGACCGGCTACCTCTACTCGCAGAAGGAGATGAACCAGATTCGCGACCTCGTGAAGAAGTACAACCTCTACCTGTTCTCGGATGAGGTGTATCGCGAGTTCATCTACACGGGTTCGCCTTACATCTCGGCCATGCACCTGGAGGGCATCGAGCAGAATGTGGTGCTGATTGATTCGGTGAGCAAGCGTTACTCGGAGTGCGGCATCCGTATTGGTGCGTTGATCACGAAGAACGAGGCCGTCCGCAAGACCGTTATGAAGTTCTGTCAGGCGCGACTCTCGCCTCCGCTCATCGGTCAGATTGTGGCCGAGGCTTCGATTGAGGGGACGGAGGCCTACAGCCGTGAGGTGTACGAGGAATATACCGAACGCAGGAAGTGCCTGATAGATGGTGTGAACCGCATTCCCGGCTGCTACACCCCCATCCCGATGGGTGCGTTCTATACAGTAGCGAAGTTGCCGGTGAACGATGCCGAGAAGTTCTGTGCGTGGTGCTTGAGTGATTTTAGGTATAAAGATGAAACCACTGACACTCTGAAACCATCTGGAACTAAGGGCTTGCCTGTAACGGGTGAGACCATCATGATGGCTCCAGCAGCAGGCTTCTATACCGACCCTTCGCTCGGAAAGAACCAAGTGCGACTCGCATACGTGCTTTGTAAGGAGGACTTACAGAGGGCGTTGATGATACTCGAAAAAGCGATTGAGGAGTATAACAAGTTATTGTAGGTGTAAAGACAAATACTCTTTGCCTACAACAATCCATTAGATTTTAATTTTCATGCATTTAGCATACCTTAGTTTTAAGGTGTTCTTCTACATTATTATGATAAAAGAAATTCAATAAACAATAAAACAATGAGTACAGATTTGAAAAGAAGGAATATTCCTTTTTCTCCCCCAGATATGACTGAGAGAGAAGCAGAAGAAGTGAAGAACGCTATTCTCTCAGGTTGGATTACTACTGGTCCTCGTACAAAAAAATTAGAGAACCTTATCTCTGAGTATGTAGGTACCGAAAAAACTGTTTGTCTTAACTCTGCTACTGCTGCTATGGAAATGGTGCTGCACATTCTGGGCGTTGGCCCTGGAGATGAGGTGATCATGCCGGCTTATACCTATACGGCAAGTGCTTCAGTGGTGGATCATGTGGGTGCAACCATCAAAATGGTAGATATTCGTCCTGCTGCATATAGCGACAATGATGGTTCGGATCATCAGGACTTCGAGATGGATTATGAGAAGTTGGCAGAGGCTATCACGGAGAAGACCAAAGTGATCGTGCCTGTTGACCTTGCCGGTATTTGCGCCAATGTGGAGAAAATCTTAGAGGTGGTGAACCGTCCAGAGATTAAGGTGTTGTATCGTCCTGCCAATGATATCCAGAAGCTGATGGGGCGTATTGTAATCTCGAACGATTGCGCGCATTCGTTTGGTGCTCAGCGACATGGCAAGATGGCAGGATCGATTGCTGACTTCAGTTCGTTCAGTTTCCATGCCGTGAAGAACTTCACTACGGCTGAGGGTGGTGCGATGACTTGGAATCTGCCTTTCGGCAACGAGGTGGTGGAGCGTCAACAGGTTTATTGTTGCAGTCCTGTGCCGTTCAAAGAAAGCGAGACATGGAATGAGTTCATCTATCGTCTGAGTCAGCTCTTCTCGCTCCACGGACAGAACAAGGATGCGCTGGCTAAGACGAAGTTGGGCGCATGGGAGTACGACATCATCGGCCCTTGGTACAAGTGCAACATGACCGACATCATGGCTGCCCTGGGTCTGGTCCAGTTTGAGCGCTATCTGGAGATGCTGAAGAAGCGTAAGGAGTATATTGAGCAATATGATGAGGCACTTGCTCCATACGGTGTGGTAGGCCTTCGTCACTACGGTTCGGATTGGGCAGGAAGTGGTCACCTCTATATTGCCCGTTTCCCTGGTAAGACGCGCGAGGAGTGCAACAGCATCATTGAGCAGATGGCGGAACGAGGCATTGCCACCAACGTGCACTACAAGCCCCTGCCTATGATGACCGCCTACAAGGCCAAGGGCATCGACATACAGAATTACCCCAACGCCTACAAGTTCTTCGAGAACGAGATCACATTGCCTCTTAATACACGTATGACTTCTGAGGATATTAAGTATGTAATTGAGAATCTGATTGACATCTTGAAGACTTTCTAAAACCAATAAAACCTCACCCGAGTGGCGGCTTGCAAGGAGCGATACCTTGGTGAGGTTCCAGTTCGAATAAATTAAATTGATATATGAAGAAACTTTTGATTATTGGAGCATCTATACTCCAGCTTCCTGCAATCAAGAAGGCAAAAGAAAATGGGTATTATACCATAGTTGCTGACTTCAATCCTAATGCTATTGGCATCCCTTATGCAGATGAGTTCCGTTGTGTGAGCACTATCAATGTGGAGGGTATCACAAAGCTTGCTGAGGAAATAAAGCCTGATGGAATCATGACTTTGGCCACCGATATGCCAATGAGAGCATTGGCTGCTGCTACCTCTAAACTTGGACTTCCTGGCATCACTTTCGATACGGCTATCAAATCGACAGATAAGGGCGAGATGATCAAGGCATTCGAAGAGCATGGAGTGGAGCATCCTTGGTATTATATCGTAGATAATGAAGAGCAATTCAATGCTATCGTTGAGAAGGTGACTTATCCTTGCGTAATGAAGCCTACTGATAATGCCGGTAACCGTGGTGTTTGCTATGTGGCTAGCAAGGAAGAACTTCTTCAGGAATATGTCTACAGTCATGAGAACTCTCGCTCGGGTCATGTAATCATTGAGGAGTATATGGCAGGTGAGGAAGTGAGTGTGGAGATAGTTGTATATAAGGGTGAGGTGCATATCCTTGCTGTTACGGACAAATCTACACTCGGAAAGCCTTATTTCGTGGAGATAGGTCATGCTGAACAATCGCAGAAGTCGACTGAGACCGTTGCAGCCATCAAGGATCTGGCAATACGTGCTGTTAAGGCGGTAGGTATTGACAACAGTCCTGCCCATGTTGAGATTATGGTAACGAAAGATGGCCCGAAGATGGTGGAGCTTGGAAGCCGTATGGGTGGTGGATGCATTACCACACACTTGGTTCCCTTGAGCACTGGCATCGATATGATCAAGAGCGTTATGGATTTGGCTCTTGGTTTGGAGCCTGATCTTGAACCTAAGCTTGATAAGGGTAGTGCACTTCGCCACATTGTAGGTATAGAAGGCGTTATCGAAAGTATCGAAGGTCTGGACGAAGCTCGTCAGGTTCCGGGTGTGTTCGAGGTGACTATGCTGAAGAACGTTGGTGAAGAGTGCCATTACTTCAAGAATGGTGCCGACCGTATCGGCTATGTTATTGCACAGGGTAAAGATACCGCAGAGGCTATCGCAATCTGCGAGGAGGCTATAAAAAAGATTAACATCAAAACAAAGTAAACGATTATGTATAAACATTTCTTCAAGCGCATCTTTGATATCATCATCGGTCTTTGCGCATTCCCATTCGTATTGTTGCTCATCCTGATATTCGGTCCTATCATCTACTTTGAGGATAAAGGTCCCATCTTCTACAATGGCCCTCGAATTGGTTTGGGTGGCAAAGTGTTTAAGATGTGTAAGTTCCGCTCGATGAAGGTAAATGCTCCTGATATCCGTACTGCTGATGGCTCAACATATAATAGCGAGGATGATCCTCGTGTGACTAAGGTAGGTCGTTTTATGCGTAAGACCTCAATTGATGAGATTCCGCAATTCCTGAATGTGCTGTTGGGTCAGATGAGTTTCGTAGGTAATCGTCCTGATACCCCTCGTATGCTCAATGTTTATACAGACGAGGAGAAGAAGTACCTCTTCATCACTAAGCCAGGTATTACCGGTTACAGTCAGGCATACTATCGCAACTCCACTACCAACGAGGAGAAGATTGCCAATGACATCTACTATGCAAAGCACGAATCGTTTGCTTTTGACGTAAAAATCATCTTCCGTACTGTGAAGACTGTATTGTTCAGAGAAAACATTAACCGCAAGGACGTATAAGTATGAGAGAATTCGGAAGCGAATTTGAAATAGAATACGCAAGAGATTATTACTTTGACGATCTCTGCAAACTGAAGGAGCACCATGCCTTTACACGTTCTGGTAGAGAGGCTATCGGTTTGGCAGCAACGGAAATAGAGAAAGGCGTTGTACTGATACCTGCCTATTGCTGTTGGTCGATGGAGTTACCTTTCGAGGAGGCTGGGTTTACGGTTGAGTATTATCGGCTGAATGAAGACCTTTCGGTTGACAAGGAGTATCTCTGCGAGCAGATAAAGAAGTATGCTCCAAAGGCTATCCTTGCGATGAACTACTTTGGCTTTGTTCCTACTGCTGATATTGTTAGCTTTATTAAGGAGACAGATGGCAATATTAAGGTGATTGAGGATTTCACTCAGTCGCTTTTCTGCTTGAAAGAGAACTATAATCCTATGGTGGATGCGTATGTGGCAAGCATCCGCAAGTCTGTTGGTGTACCTGATGGGGGTATCATTGTTACTTCTCTACCTATTGATGCCAGCGTGCTGGAGGATGGGGCGGACACTCCTTTTGTAAGCGAACATATTACGGCAGGACGTGAGAAGATGCGATACAGATATACGGGTTGTGCGGACGACAAGACTGCATTCCGCGAGAAGCAGGGTGTTGCAGGTAAGGACATCAAAGAGAACTATGGTCTGTACCACATCTCTGACGAAGCAAAGTCGGTTGTTGAGCACACAATTGTTGATACGGTCAGGTGTGCGCGGTACAACAATTACATGCATCTGTATGAGGCTATCAAGGATGTGAATGCATTCCGTGTGCTGTTTGCTCCATCAGAGAGTAATCAAGCTCCTTTTACGATGGTGGTATGCGCAGAGAATAGAAGCGAAGTGCAGACAGCCATGGCTAAGGTAGGAGTATATGCACAAGTACTTTGGCCTTTGAAAGAAAAAGCCAAGGAGATATGTAGCGTATCTAAGTATATGGAAGAGCACATGTTGGCTATTCCTATTGATCAGCGATATTTCTATGATGACATCATGGAGATGGGCGAAAGAATAAATAGCGTTGTAAAGTAATGAAAGTATTATATCCGTTTGCATACTATTATCCTGAAACTTGTGCAGGCATTTACATCATAGACAATGTGATGGAGGCAGCCGCAGAAGCAGGTGTTGAGTCGCTTCTGACTGTACCTACTCCTACGCGTGACGTGATGGAGGGTGCTGTATGGGAGCGTACTGAAAAGAAATTTGGTGGAAAGACAACCATCAGACGTTTTCACATGTATGGTGAGGGCAAGAATCCTATAGCTCGTGCCTTCCGCTATTTGTTGTGTGAAACCGTTCAGTTGGGTTATTGCCTTTTCAAGAAATACGATGTGCTCTTCATTGATAGCACCCCTCCCATACAAGGATTGAAACTGCCGTTGGTGAAGCTGTTCCGTAGGAAGCCGGTGGTTTATAACGCTCAGGACATTTTTCCAGATTCGTTGGCTGGAACAGGATTGGCAAAGAAAGGTGGTCTGCTGTGGAAGATAGGCACAATGGTGATGAAGATCACTTACTCTTGTTGCGATAAGTTCATTGTGATAAGCAATGATTTCAAAGAGAACCTGATGGGCAAGGGCATACTAGACGAGAAGATTGTGGTGGTGTATAACTGGGTGGATCAGAATGCCGTGGTGCATGTAGATCGCTCGGAGAACAAACTCATCAAGGCATACGGCATTGACCCGAAGAAGTTCTATGTTGAGTACAGCGGCAATATCGGTCTGACGCAGAACATGGACATGCTGCTGGATGTGATGAAGGACTTGAAAGAGTCGCATCCGGAGATTGGACTGATTCTGGTGGGTGAAGGTGCCTACAAGAAGCAAGTGGAGGAGATTGTGAAGCGTGACGAGCTGACCAACGTGACGATGCTGCCATTCCAGCCATACGAGGATATCAGTCATGTGTTCTCGTTGGGTGATGTGGGATTAATTATCTCGAAGCCTGGAGTGGGTGCGAATAGTGTGCCTTCGAAGACTTGGAGTATCATGAGTGCGTCACGTCCAGTATTGGCAAGCTTTGACGAGAATGAGATTAAGTCGATTCTCACGGATAGTAAGTGTGGTATCTTCACGAAGGCAGGAAACAAGGAGGCATTCAAGGCGGCTATTATCAAGCTTTATGAGGATAGAGCATTGGCGATTGAGATGGGCAAGAACGGTCGTCTGTTTGTGATGGATAACTTGACTCGCGAAGTGAGTGCAGGAAAGTATGTGGAGGTGCTGAAATCAGTGGTAAAAAAGTAATGAACAGAAACTTAATAGAACTGCTGCAGGTGTCGGTGGGTACACGGGATGAGTTGTCGCGTGGGCTGACCGACAGCGAGTGGAACGAGATATACCGTTTGGCTGAGAGTCAAGGGCTAATTGGTATTCTGTTTGGTGGTATTGAACGATTACCGAAGGAGCAGACTCCTTTCATGGATTTGCTCATGGATTTGCTTGGGCAGACGGAATACCTGAAGACACAGAATGAGCTGGGAACGAGAGGTACAAGGAGATAACCGAGATGTTGGCCAAGGATGGATGCAGGAGTTGTGTGCTGAAGGGTCAGGCTAATGCGAGTTATTATCCGGAGCCGGAGTTGCGTTCGTCGGGCGACATTGACATCTGGGTGAGTCCGGTGGATTCGGTAGGATTGGATGAAGACCGAAAGAAGGTGGCTGAATATGTGATTGAGCATGAGGATGATTACGTGAGAATGCAGTATCACTACATTGACTACCATGTGTTTAAGGACGTGGAAGTGCATTTCTGTCCGATAGTGCTGTTCAACAGTAGGGAGAACGATGTGCTGCAAGGTAAGTTCAGAAGCGAGAAGGAGTTTTGCTTTACGAACTGGGATGATCCTCACACATTCTGCATGCTCACCTTTATGCCTAACGTGCTGATGCAGCTGGTGCACATGTACAGACATGTGTTTGACGGCGGCATCGGATTGAAGCAGATACTGGATTTCTACTACCTGATGGTAGAGATAGAACGGAAGCAAGGTGGGTTGCTGAAAGGTCAGTTGCAGAAGGACATTGAGGACATCGGGCTGACGAATTTCTGTGGTGGCGTGTGTTGGGGTGATCAGGGAACTAATGCTGAACGGAAAAGACGAGAGTCTGCTGCTGGTGAAGCCCAACGAGAGGCATGGACGTCTGCTGATGAAGGAGTGGGAGAAATGGTCGGAAAGAAACAAAGAGACTATCAGAACGGAGGGAAGCAAATCGAAATAGCAGAACTTCTTGGGCTCTATTTCTACCAACTCTCGCTTGTGGCGATATTACCCAAGCGACTGCATCTGGAACATTATATACCGTCTTTCTCAGTACAGATAGAGAAAGGCGAATGGGTGGAAGTAGGAAAGTTTTTGTTTAATTGTGTTTATTCGTTTAAGAGAGAAAAATGTGGGGGATGACGAGGGATATGCTCATCTTAAACGACAATGAGAAAGAAATTTTTATTATTGAGCATTGCAGCATTGATTTGCTGCAATGTGGCGAAGGCACAGATGTATTTGGGTATGACCGGATTGATACACGTGCCTTCGGCAGAAATGAATGAGGCTGGTGATGCTCGCATAGGTGTGCATTATATACCGAACGAGATGTTGTCAAGCAGGTTGTGGGAGTATTACGGCAAAGGAAAGCTGTTTGATTCGTACAGCTATTATTTCAGCATAACTCCGTTCAGGTGGATGGAGGCTACATACGAGTGTACAGCAGTAAAGACACAGTTGGGTAATGGAAGTTATAACGTCAAGGATAGACATGTTTCGCTGAAGGTGAATCCGCTATACGAGGGTAAGTATTGGCCTTTGGTTGTAATGGGTGCTCAGGATGTGTTTGGAAGTACGGTATATAATTCGGATATTACCAAAGGTCAGGCTTTCTTCGGCAACTGGTATGTGGCCGCTACAAAGCACTTCATGGTGGGTGGCAACGAGATAGCCGGTACGTTGGCTTACAGGTATTATCTGAAGGAATGGAACAAGAAGCACTAAGGTGTAGTGGGTGGCATTAGCTATCGCCCATACTTTGCTCCTTATACCAGATATATCGTGGAGTATGATGGCTGTGGCATGAATGTAGGTATGGATGCTTTGCTATGGAAGCATTGCATGATACAGTTGGCTACAGGTCACTTCAAGAGCTTTCAAGCGGGCATTGCCTATCAGATTAACCTGCTCGGAAAGAACAAAAAGCGCAAGTGGAAGATGGATTACAAGCGTGAGGATGTTCAGCTTCGCGACTCCATGCAGAAACGACATTGGGATATAACGGATTTCGTGGATATCCCGCTAAGTAGATAAACAACATGAAGATAGTAAAAGCCATTTGGCAATTTATTAACTACCTCTTCTGACCACAGATTTGACATCGCTCACTGTAAACGCTAGACAGGCAAGACACGTTGTGGATAAAGAAAACTTGGACAAAGTCCGCACCCTCATTGACATGGATATGCGTTCCGGCAATGCCAGTATCATCACTCCGGAATACATCGCCCGCTCTCTGCAAATAAGCATCGAGGACACCACCGCAGCTCAAAAAGAACTGGGAATATGACACATTGTTCTTCGAATCCTTCGGGCTCGCCTTCGGTCTCGCGACTAGCTAATGCGAGTTCGACAAGCTAAGGAACCAAAATTCTGAAATCAATATGGCAGTTTATCTCTTACCTCTTCTGGTCGCAGAAGACGGATAAGACACGATACAACAACTAAAGAAATTAACGAGTTTCGCGTTAACAGTTAACACTATTAAAGTACACATGGCAAAGCGTCATACATATATCATTGAAGTTAAATTCGTCAATTTTAGGGATGAGTGTGCAATAGGTACTCAAACATCAGGCTATTTGATGAGTAATGGCAGAACAGACACCTTTGATTTTAAACGTAATGGCTTTACTATTACGGCAGAAAGGAGCACCATTTATGTAGACGGTACAATATTGAGTAGTGATAGGAATGGTCTCTATGGGCAAGTATTGAAGGGACTTCTGGTTTATTATGCTCTTTCGAACGATTACCCCAAAGTAAAAAGTATTTCTATAGTTCGTAAGAGAAAAAATCCGTATACGGATATTACATATAGTGAAACGAGTTCATTCAGCCAGCCACTTACACCTGCTTTACCGAAACCCCTTGTATTCACAAATGCTAATATTAATGTGCTTCTTGAAGAGACAGAAAAAGGGGCAGCTGTTAGAATTGCAATGACATATTGGTTAAAAGCTAATAATTCCATTGATCCTTATTTAAAGTTTGATCGCTATTGGAAAGCGTATGACAGGTTGCTTTTATATGAGGGGAACACAACAACACAACGAACGGCAATACCCATAATCAAAGCAACAATTACGGCTAATGAGAATGTGTTCGTTTTATCAAAGGCTTTGACAAATACATACTCGGATGCTTATATACGGAGTTTTAGTTGGAACCATTTGCTAAGTAGCAAAAGTATGAGTTATACTAAGCTCGGAGAAATATCCAGAAGAGTTCTAGAATATACTGATGCTCGGGTAATCCGATTATATCAAAATCTACTAAGCGGCTCAAAAATTCAAACAGCCTTGACTAATGCCGGATTAATGGCTACTATCAATACTCACTTTGCAAACAATGCCACTACCAACCAAGATATTGATATCGTATTACTCATGTCATTAAGTTATACGTATTATATCCGATGCAAATTATTTCACGGAGAAGTACCTGATAGTACCTTTAAGCTTCAAAAGACAAATGAAGATAGAGAAATTGATGAACTAAATAAGCTACTTGAATTGGTGGTATTCGAACTTCTGGAGCACAATAATATTTTAAGATAATATTATTTATGGGAAGACATAATGAACTGGTAATGACATGTCTGTCATACAATACTCTATTCGATGATTTTGTGTCTGTTGATATAAAAAGTTTGGCAAGCGGCATACCATATATAGCTGCTCTTGACTTTTTTGTTGCAAAACATAATAATTTCTATTATTGTTTGAGTGATTTAAGTGGGCAGAGGACAGATGATAGATAACATCAGCACTCTATACTTTGAATTATGTATTTTGCAGTATGCAGACAAGAATACAAGTGTAAGAATCTTGTCTGCTGACCAAAAGGTTGCGGCATATAAGCTATATTTAAATACCAACTGTCTGTGAAGATCGTTGATATTTTTTTATACAATAAGCCGTGGTGGAAATCTAAAAGGAGCTACTTTTGATAAGAAATTACTTCTGCATACTCTTTCACTGCGTCAAAACACGGACATCCTTTCATCGGATTCAAGTCCCGGTGTCCCACGACCAGTGCTTTCGGAAACTGCCTTTTCAACTCCCTCAACAAGGCAAGCAAAGCTCCTTTTTGCTCCAGTGTACGCGTATCTTTCGGTTTTCCGTTCGCATCCAGTCCTCCCTCATAACAAACACCAACCGAATGGGCATTATGATTACGGCAGTGTGCCCCGACCTTTTCTAACGCACGTCCCCGGTGGATCTCCCCATCGCGAGTGATGTAGAAATGATAGCCAATATCACGGAAACCACGGTGCAAGATATGATCCTGTCGGCAAGCCTCCGCCGAAAGGGACTTTCCTTCCGGCGTGGCACTGCAATGAATGA
>JBJEAY010000366.1:0-2120 GCA_051869575.1 Prevotella sp.
TTTCTTCATCTCTCTAAGCAATATCCTTTCTTAATACTTTAATATTTTAATACTTTAATATTTTAATATTTTAATTTTTTAATTCTTTAATATTTTAATTCTTTAATTCTTTAATTTCTGCTGTCCAGCGCGCTGGACATCAGAACCTCAGTCCCAAGTTCACTCCCACTGCCGAGTTGTCAAGAGAGCCGCTGTTGAATGTGCTTCCACCAGGGATGACGGTTGGTGCCACCTTTAGACTAAGGTCTTTGGAGATGTCAAACTCCGAGAGTTCGGCATCCACGTATGCGTCGATCACCGACAGTGCATATACACCGATGAGGCAGAACATGCTCATGTCGCGCCATCGGCGATACTTGTCCTTGCGGCTCTTAAACAGTTTTTTGTATCTCTCCTCGTTGGCGCTGGTGATCTGTGCCCCCAAGTGCAGAAATTTGTTGTAGCTCTGCGTTGCGGGGTCGGTGTCCATGATGTCGAGATAAGCCTGCGAGTAGTCGCGATACATCATGTTGTTCCATGTGAGGGCATATATACATCCCATCATTCCGCCGTAGAAGATAGGCAGTTTCCAGTATTTACGGTTGTAAATCTGTCCGCCTCCAGGTATCACGAGTGCAAGCCACAGGGCACGCTTGGGGTCAGGAGTCCATGTGGCCCAGTCGCGCTTTTCCATCTTCCTTGCGTCAGCCGCAGCTACAGCGTCGGCCTTGGGCAGCACCGATGCCACACTGTCGGGCAGTGTTGACTTAGCACTGTCTTTCTGGACAGATGTCATCACACTGTCTTTGGTGACAGATGCCTTGGCACCGTCTTTCTGAGCCGCTGCTGTGGTATATCCCACAAACAGCATGACGCAAGTGAATATCAATCTAAAGAACATTTGTCTTTAACTTCCTTAACTACTTTAACTACTTTAACTACTTTAACTACTTTAACTCCTTTAACTCCTTTAACTCCCTTAACTCCTTAACTCCTCAAGAAAGCTTGTCCAATGCGCTCATTATGCGCTCCAGTTCCTCCTCATTGGCAAATGAGATGCTGATTTTTCCCTTGCCCTTGGGCGAGCAAGTCATCTGCACTTTTGCCTGGAAGAACGAGGCGAGTCGGTCCTTAAGTATGTTGAATTCCTCAGGCAGTTGGTTGCCCGATTGTATTTTCTTTTTCGCGGTGAGCACGTCGTTGCCATTCTTGAGCATGTGCACCATCTCTTCCACCTTGCGCACCGAGTATCCGTTCTTCTGTATCTCCTTGAAGAGCTTAATCTGTACGCTCGGACTGTCGATTGACAGCAGTGCACGGGCGTGTCCCATGTCGATTTCCCTGTTCTTCAGGGCCATCTGCACCTGTGCGGGCAGTTTCAGCAGTCGCAGGTAGTTGGTCACAGCCGTGCGGCTCTTTCCCACGCGCTCCGATATTTTCTCCTGCGTCATACCCGTTGTCTCAGCCAGGTGCTCGTATGCCAATGCAATCTCGATGGCGTTGAGGTCTTCGCGCTGTATGTTCTCCACGAGAGCCATCTCCATGACTGTCTCGTCCTTCACTGTGCGTATGTATGCCGGAATGCTCTGCAGACCGGCTATCTGCGAAGCCCTCCATCTGCGCTCACCCGCGATAATCTGGTATTTGCCGTCCTCCATCTGCCGGAGCGTTACAGGTTGGATGATGCCAATCTCGCGTATGCTGTTGGCAAGTTCCTGCATAGCCTGCTCGTCGAATTCGCGACGTGGCTGGTTGGGATTAGGTGTAATCTGGTCAACGGCAATCTCGTTGAGATTCGACGATCCCTGCGTTCTCACCTCGCCGGTGTCGATCAGGGCGTCGAGTCCTCGTCCGTTGCCTATGTCGTCAAGTCCTCGTCCGAGGACACTTCTGTCGTATTTCTTATGTACTGCCATTTTTTTTCTGTTCTTCTTTATTTATGGAGTTCAAGGAGTTCAAGGAGTTTAATGGAGTTAAAGACAATAGTTTTACCATTTGGGATGTTTTTTGGGTCAATACATACGTCTTTAACTCCTTTAACTCCCTTAACTCCTTTAACTTCCCAACATCCTAATGCTGAGTTAATTCTTATTAATGATTTCCTTTGCCAATGCCAGGTGGTTCTTGCTTCCCGTGGAGTC
>JBJEAY010000367.1:0-2114 GCA_051869575.1 Prevotella sp.
TTTATCCACAAATCGGTGGGGCGACTGGGCGTAGGTCTTGCGTGCGTCGGCAGTCTGGTTTTTGTTCCAGAAGGCATCGTCGTATTCCCAGTTGCTGAACCAAGCCTCCTCGGTGTCGGTGTACATTGACTCGAGGTTGAAGGCACCGTCGTGTGAGATGAAGCACTTGAATCGCTTGTCGTGATTTCCGGCAAGCCAATATACGCTGAAACCTCCAAAGCTGGCGCCCACGGCTCCCATGCGGTCCTTATCCACGTAGGGCAGATTCAGGGCAGCATCGTCGATGGCAGAGAGATAGTCGCGCATGCACTGACCAGTCCAATCGCTGCTGACAGCCTCGTTCCACTCATGTCCGAATCCGGGCAGACCGCGTCGGTTGGGGGCGATGATGACATATCCGTTGGCTGCCATAATCTGGAAGTTCCAACGATAGCTCCAGAATTGGCTTACGGGACTCTGCGGACCGCCCTCGCAGAAGAGCAGGGTGGGGTATTTCTTTGTGGGGTCGAAGTTGGATGGGAGTATCACCCATGTGAGCATATCCTTTCCGTCGGTGGTCTTCACCCAGCGTTTCTCCACCTTGCCGAGAGCAAGTTGCGAGAGGATGTGCTCGTTCTCGCGACTTATCTGCTCCACCTTGGTCTTCTTTACGTCCTTACCGGGAGTGATGACATAGATGTCGGTGGGAGCCGAGATGCTCTGTCGTGTGGCAAGCAGACGATTGCCGTTGTTGGCGAGTTGTATGCTGCCGAAGTCAGCCTCGTCGTCGGTGAGTTGGCGAAGCTCGCCCTTGAGGTTCACCTGATAGAGGTTGATACATCCGTGCCATACGCCGATGAACGACAGACTCTTGGAGTCGGGATTCCAGCAGAAGGCATCCACGTTGGAGTCGAATGCTGTGCTGACGTACGACTTCTCGCCCGTGGCGAGGTTATACACACACAGACGGTTGAGGTCGGCCTCATATCCGTCGCGAGCCATACTTTGCCAAGCCACGTATCGTCCGTCGGGCGAGAACTGAGGGTTCTGGTCGTAGCCGGGGTTGTTCTTGAGATTTGCCTCGTCATTCACCGTCTGGTCCTTCATGGTGTGGGTAGGATCTACGGCAGGAGCCTGGTAGTTGGCAGGCTTGCAGAGGTTGCGTGTCTCGCGCGTACCTATATTATATAAATATATGTCAGAATCGGTGGAGATGGCATAGTTGATGCCGGTCTTCTTGCGGCATGTGTAGGCAATCGACTTGGAGTCAGTGCTCCATGCGAGCTGTTCGATGCCGCCGAAGGGTTCCATCGGACATTCGAATGGTTCGCCATTAAGGATGTCATATCCCTCGGTGATGCCATCGGCACTGACCTCGGCAAGCCAGGGGTGCTGAATGCTCTCTACATAGTGATCCCAGTGGCGATACATGAGGTCGGTGACAACACGACCCGTAGCCTTGGGCAGGTCGTCGGGATTCTTCTTGATAATCTCGTTGAAAGCTTGCGACTTGATGAGAATCACCTTCGAGCCGTCGGGCGAGAACTTGAATCCCTCGATGCCCGTCTTGTCGTGGGTGAGCTGTTTTCTGTCGCTTCCGTCGGCATTCATGCTCCACAACTGTCCTCCAGTGATGAAGGCAATGCGCTTGCCCCCCTCAATCCATGCGGGGTCGGTTTCGTTTTTTGACGAAGTGGTGAGCTGTCGGCGGTTGGTGCCGTCGGCATTCATCACGCATATCACCTGATGTCCCTTGTTGGCCTTCACACTGTAGTATCCCACTTGGAACACCACCTGTTTGCCATCGGGTGATGCCTCCGTGCCACCTATGCGTCCCATAGCCCAAAGAGCCTCGGGAGTCATAAGGTTGCCCTGCAGCTTGATATTGCTTTTACCTATGTTCACGTCGTTCTGTGCATTGGTAGTGCCAGTGGCGGCAAGCATCATCACCGCCATGGCAATGTTTAACATAATATTCTTCATAATCAATAATCAATAATCAGTAATCAATCATCAATAATCAATCATCTCTTCTGCTGTTCGCGCATCTTGCGCATTTCCTCAGCCTGCTTCTGCATGGCAGCGAGTCGGGCAGCCATACCGCTCTGCTGCTTCTTGGGATTGTTCTTGTTCTC
>JBJEAY010000368.1:0-2111 GCA_051869575.1 Prevotella sp.
AGCGCTTCACTCCGTCGCGACCCCATGTGCCCCACTGCTTGAAGAAGAAGGAGACACGATGGCGCTTGGCAAGCTGGCGCAGATTGAGCACCCACGGCTCGAGCATGGGACGGGCATTGGGACCGCTCTCGCCCCCGACGATCATCCACTGTATGCCAGTGAGGTCGAAGTCGCCAAGGTCTTCGAGCAGAGGTTCGCACGAGAGGAATCGCACCGTGGCATCCTCTATGCCCCTGAGGGCGTCTATGCGCGACAGCACCTGGCGACATTCCACGGTCACTCCAAGCCATGCGTTGACGGGCACCTCGCGCGTGGAGAAGTATTCCGCCATGCGCTCGGCTCGCTTGGTGAGCAGCTGGTAGCGATGTTGCGGAGTGGCCTCAATCGTGCGCATCACCTTGTCGATAAATTCAAATGGCACGTCGGGATGAAACAGGTCGCTCATTGAGCACACGAAGATGCTGCAGCCCTTTTTCCAGGCTAACGGTTCGTCGAGCGACTCGGGGTGAAGCGTCGGCTCGAATCCCCTTGCATATTTCTTCAGTCCCATGGCGTGAAGGCGTCGTGCCATGGTCTCGGCATAACAATGTGCGCAGCCAGGCGACTGCTTGGTGCATCCCGTGACGGGATTCCACGTGCGTTCGGTCCATTCTATCTTGGTTGTCCTCATAGTATCTTGTAAATTAATGTTGTTTTTTTATTGTAATCAATGTCAAAGCGGTTCTTGTTGGATATTTCATCGTGCGTCACGATGTCCATGACCGACAATTGGTTGTTTTCGCGCATATTACGCAATATAGCTTTTGCGTGCTTGGGCAAATAGCCATGCTTGACGGTGAAGCAGTATATATCCTTGTTGGTGCGCTCTTGCTGGGAGAGATAGGCTACAAGTGCCACCCTCAGTTGTTCGAGCAGTCCGGCTATTCGGTCGGCCTTGAATTGCTCCTCAAACAAGCCAGCCTGCTCGTCGGGCAGATGGAAGCCGAATCCCCACTGGTCGATCATCTTCCACTTGATGTCGAGTATCTTCTCGTAGCCGAAGATATTCTTCGAGAAAAAGAAGAGAGCAAAGAGGTTGTGCTCGTTACGCTCGATGGGATAGGCCGTGGTGAAGAACTGCCCGCCACACGAGAATGCCTCGGCGAGATAATCCACATAATGCCCGATGTCGATGGTTTGGCCGGTACGCATAGGATGGCCCTCAGGGAAATAATCCGTTATGAAATGCCTGAGGGGCAAAGAGCCTGGGGTTACATCCTTACTGAAAGCATGCTTGGTGAACCGCTGCATGAAGGACACAGGCAGGAAGAGCAATATCTCGCTACTGCCCAATCTGAGCAGATATTCGAGAAACTCGCGCCTTATCTGCTTATATCCGTAGGGGTCGATGAAGAACACGTTGACTATGCCATTTCCCGTTTTTCCACGATTGCCGACTTGCCTCAGTATGGATGTGGCATCCATATTGGTGTATTCCACATTGCATGGAGGGGTGTCGGATTTAGGCAATGCCTCGATATACCCCCTCACCTTCTCGATGCATCTGCGGTTGCGGTCGTTAAGATGCAAGTAGATGGGCTTGTCATATCCCGGTCTTTTGCGTCTGACGTCACATATCGTCTCGTATGCCCTTATGGGCGAGCCTTTCTTGCCGTCGGCATATATCCCACGTCCACAGAAGAGGTCGTAGATGTGTATCTCGCGCGCAAAAGTGGCACACACGAGAATCATGAGTTTTATGTCGAGGTATTTCTGATAGAACAACACCTTGGCTTCGGAGTGTGGTTTCATCACGTCCTTGGCAGATATTTTCGCCTTCTCCATTTGTCTTACTGTCGCTTGGTTATTATCTGTTGAGCTATCTTTACCGCAGTGGAGTTGTAACTGGCGCACACGAAATGGAATATTGGTACATAGCGACTGTTGCGCATCACAAGAGGCTTGGGGGTGACGTAGGGAAAGAGCTCGCCCAAGCGCTCCACATACAGGTCGGCTATGCGTTTGATGGGATTATCCACCTTTTGATACCACACTCGTTCCTCGGCAAAGAGATCTATCTCGGTTTTCTCTTCATAAAACCATTTTCTTATCTCCTCTTTCGACATTCCGAA
>JBJEAY010000369.1:0-2107 GCA_051869575.1 Prevotella sp.
ATCTTAGCAGCATTGACGAAGATTACTATAGCAGAGATAAGAAGCCTATAAAAAATTGGGCAATGTCATCGATGAGCTGAAGTTTGAACATAGATGGAATACGACAAGATTAGCGAGATATTCAGTTATGAGATGTTCGACCGCCAGATGAACACGTTCCTCACGATGTGGAGGGTGATGATCGACGGATGGGACGACTATGGAGCACATGAACTGACGTTCGACATAATGTCGCTCTCGGCCAAGGCGTCGAGACTGTGCCTCATGGCTGACGAGGACATGGCGCGCCAGTTGCGCGAACTGAACAACAACCGCAAGGTGAGCAACATCAAATATGCCGCCACACTTGCACAAATGATGAATGAGGAAATAAAGCCGTTGATGGAAAGGGCTATCAGTTCATTACGCGCCACCCGACGCATAGAAAACCACCGCTGGCCGGTGATGAGTGCGGGCATGACCAAGTTGCTGCCGATGTTTGACGAGGTGAACCCGGAAAAACCGATGTTCAACGATATCACGGTGGCAGTGGCGCAAATGGAGGAGTTGCTCAAGAGGAATATCAAACCGACGAAGTTCGACGGTATGGTGCCAGAGGAGAAGTTGTGGCATCTCATGCAACTGTTTGTGAGGACAGCCTATCTGCTTTTCCATTTTCAACGCGCGGAGAATCATTGCGGCATACAGTTGACCGACGAGGAGGCTGGACGCATACTCGAAGCCACACTGCAACGGTATGCCGACTCGCCCGAAGGAAGCGATGAACTCAACACATACTTCGCCACGCTCAAATATGACAACGACTGCACGGAATTGTCGATCGACCAGTTGCGCGAGGCCCGCCGCCTGCTGCGCAATGACGTGCCGAAGCCACTCCGCCTCATCTTCCTCAACCACTGCAACAACCTCAACGCCATGGCTCAGGCATTGATAGCAAGGGGCACCATCGACACAACAGACGACTATAATGCCCTGATTTCCGCAGAGACGAAATGGCAGATAATCGAGCAGACCATCTATTCAATCGAGCATCCCGAAACCATGGTCACTCCCATACATAACACCGTGTTCAGAAAAGCCCTCAACGGCCGCCCCATCGACATGTTGCGACTGAAGGAGTGCATAGCGAAGATGGCGCAGAGAATCACACGCAAGAACCATTGGTTTGCCCTTTGGTGTGTTCTGCGCCATCATAACCTGATAGCCGACGAGTCGCACGAGCACTTCGCCCAACAGATGATGTCGGCAGAGTGGTTTGGCGACATCCCAGCCGACAAGCGCTTCTCGGGTGACACCTTGCGCGAGTATGTGGGTTATTTCACCCTAATCGACTATGCCGCATGGAACAATGAAGCCTTCCTGCAATTCCGCAGCAACTACCACAAGACGAAGTGGGGCGACAAACTATGCGACACATTGCTGCGCAAGTGCTTCGAGATGGAACAACTCTACGACCGGGGATTGACGAAGACCGACTCCATCTGATAGCGGTCGAACCCCACAGAGATGTCGGCACCGTGCTGGCGGAAATTCTCAAGAAGTGCAGCCTGCTGGCGCGGTCCCAAGCCGTATTCTCCACGCTTATATCGATAATAGGTGGATTCGCTCTTCAGACCGGTTTGCACCCAAAACCACTTGGCCTTGTTGACGGGCAATGTGCTGTATAGCTTCTTGAATCCATACGCCACCTTCACCTTGCGCTCCACTAACCAGTGCTCGCATCCGTTGTCGTCGGGATGCACGCGCTCGGGATTGATGGTCATATACTCATCCTTCTCGGCTTTTGCCTTCAGGAAGTTTGCGTAGCGGACACATTCGCCGCTCTTCTTACATGCCTTCAAAGGGCATACTGCTGTTAATTCCATAATGATATTAGTTTGATGATTAAACGATAACGTGTTAATGCTTTGATCCAAACGTCTTAATGCTTTGATCCAAGCGTCTCCTCGCCCTCTGTCACCCCTATGGCAGTCGTCTGTCATCACTTTGGCAGTCGGCTGCCAACCCTTTGGCAGAGTGACTACAGCCGTGCCGCAGTATCGGCAAGGCCGCTTGTGTGGGCGAATGAGCCTGAGTGCGGAAGAATTTGGTCGTTAACCCTTCACCC
>JBJEAY010000370.1:0-11578 GCA_051869575.1 Prevotella sp.
CATTAATCCTTAAGAAACGATCCATTATGACAGTGAGACGAATAAGACAGATGGTAGTTGTTTTGTAATCCAATAGTGTAAAAGATAAAATAATATATATGTTCAACTTAAATAAATTCATAGCTGACTCGGTCACGTTCCGACCTGTCAGCATGTTTGCCGCTGATATTGAGGCAAACAAGGATAGGCTTTCTGCTGAGATAAAGGGTAAGAAAGTATGTGTGATTGGTGGAGCCGGGTCGATAGGTTCTAGTTTCATTAAGGCAGTTCTGCGCTTTGAGCCAAAATCCGTTATGGTTGTTGATCTCAATGAGAATGGACTTGCTGAATTGGTGCGTGACGTTAGAAGCACGGAAGGACTTTATGTGCCTAACGAGTTCCGTTGCTATACACTCAACTTTGCAGACCCTATCTTCGAGCGCATTTTCCGCGAAGAGAAAGGCTTTGATCTTGTTGCCAATTTCTCAGCCCATAAGCATGTGCGTTCTGAGAAAGACAAGTATAGTGTTCAGGCTCTCATCGAGAACAATGACATCAAGGCAAAGAAGCTGATGGACTTGCTCACTGTTTATCCTCCTAAGCACTTCTTCTGTGTTAGTACAGACAAAGCTGCAAATCCCGTAAACATCATGGGAGCAAGCAAGCGCATCATGGAAGACCTTGTGATGGCATATAATACTCACTTCAAGGTGACAACAGCTCGCTTTGCCAATGTTGCATTCTCAAATGGCTCTCTTCCTGACGGATGGATTCATCGTTTGCAAAAGAAGCAGCCACTTGCCGCTCCATCTGATGTAAAGCGTTATTTCGTGTCACCAGAGGAGAGCGGACAGATTTGTATGCTCGCTTGCATCCTTGGCAATGGAGGAGAAGTGTTCTTCCCGAAGTTGGGAGAAGACCAGATGCTCACCTTCTCTGCTATTTGTGATGACTTCGTTAAGGCAGAAGGGTTCAAAAAAGTAGAATGTGATAACGATGCTGCGGCAAAGCATTATGCAGCTGAAATGGATTACGAAAGTGACTCATATCCTGTTGTCTATTTCAAATCAGATACCACAGGAGAAAAGGCCTACGAAGAATTCTATGTACCAGGAGAAAAGGTTAACATGGAGCGATTCTCTGCTCTTGGAGTGGTAGAACAGACTACTCGTAGAAACATGGATAAAGTAAACGCTTTCTTCTCAGAGCTTGAAGCCATCTTCCACAAGGAAGACTTCACCAAGGCTGAGGTTGTAGAATCGATAAAGAAATTCATCCCCAACTTCGAGCATGAAGAAAAAGGAAAGAACTTGGATCAAAAGATGTAAGAATTAACAGCTATAACAATGGCAGATTATAAGAAAACAATTGACTTCATCAAGTCGGTTTATGGCAATAAGGATTTTACACCTCTTGCCGTTCCTGTGTTTGCAGGAAATGAAAAGGCATACCTCAATGAGTGCATCGACACTACCTTCGTATCATCGGTAGGTAAGTTTGTGGATCGTTTCGAGGAGGATATGGCGAAATATACAGGTGCAAAACGTGCAGTGGTGTGTGTCAGTGGAACGAATGCCCTCCATATGTCGCTTCTCCTCTCAGGAGTAAAAAAGGATGATGAGGTGATTACTCAGGCACTCACCTTCATTGCAACATGTAATGCACTGTCTTATATTGGAGCACATCCTGTGTTCCTCGATGTAGATAAAAGCACTATGGGATTATCTCCCGATGCCATGAAGGAATGGCTTCAGAAGAATGCAGAGGTTCGTAGGAACACCCGCATTGGAGAACTTCCCGAGAGTCTTGACTTCGCTTTCCGTGAGGACGACTTGGCTTGCTATAACAAGCACACAGGTAGAAGAATAAAATCATGTGTACCTATGCACACCTTTGGCCATCCTGTCCGTATTAAGGAGATTGCAAATCTCTGCAAGGAGTGGCATATCGAATTGGTAGAAGATGCCGCCGAGTCAATCGGCTCTAAGTATAGAGGACAGCATACAGGAACATTTGGTAGAATTGGAGCGATTTCTTTCAATGGCAACAAGACCATCACCACTGGTGGTGGCGGTATGATGCTGTTCAACGACGAAGAACTTGGAGCGTATGCAAAGCATGTCACAACCCAAGCGAAGGTTCCTCACCGTTGGGAGTTCCGTCATGACCATATTGGCTACAACTATCGTATGCCGAATATCAATGCAGCTCTTGGTTGCGCTCAGTTGGAGAATCTTGATAAATATATTGCCAGCAAGCGTCAGGTGGCATCTGAATACATCGAGTATTTCAAGCATGTGGATGGCATCGACTTCTTTATTGAACCCGAGAACACCTTCTCCAACTATTGGCTCTCAGCTGTAGTACTCAAAGATAAGGAGTCTCAACTCAACTTCCTCCAGCAAACCAATGACAATGGCGTTATGACTCGTCCTATTTGGGAACTCATGAATCGACTCCCAATGTTCGAGAACTGCGAGAACGATGGTCTTGCAAACACCATCTGGTTTGCAGATAGAGTGGTGAATATCCCCAGTTCAGTAAGGATTTGATTGTTTTGCGTGATTTTCATGATAATAACTTGTAATGTGAATTTTTTTAGTAATTTTACAAGCGAAATTGCATGAAGTTATGTCTGGAACCATTCACATACAGCCTATGGGGCAAGAAGAGCCACAGATTGTGCTCTACCAACCCGATGACAGTATCCGTCTTGAAGTAAAGATAGATGCTGAGCATGAGACTGTATGGCTGACTCAGCAGCAGATTGCGGATTTGTTCGGGACCAAACGGCCTGCTATTACCAAGCATTTGAGCAACATTTATAAGAGCGGTGAACTGGACAAGGCAAGCACATGTTCCATTTTGGAACATATGGGTAATGACGGTAAACAGCAATACAGCACCGCATACTATAATCTTGATGCAATTCTCTCTGTTGGTTATAGAGTTAATAGTATCAATGCGACTGCTTTTCGTCGCTGGGCCAACACAATCTTGAAGCAATATCTGCTCCATGGCTATTCCATGAATCGTCATCTCATAGCCCTACAAGAGCGAACAGACCTACGTTTCTCTCAGATTGAGCAACGGTTGGATAGTCAGCAGCGACAAATAGATTTCTTTATCCGTACCAATGTGCCCCCAGTTGAGGGCATCTTCTATGAAGGTCAGGTATTGGATGCCCGGCTTTTTGCCGAACAACTGATCCGAATAGCTCAGCGTGAGGTGATATTGATTGACAACTATATAGATGCACGCTCGTTTGACATCCTCGAACTTCGCAATCCAGGAGTCTCGGCGACTATCTATGTGGAGCATATTGGCAGAGGCATGCAAGCCTTGCAGCAAACCGCTCAAACTCAAAGTGGACGTTTGGTGCAATTGGCTGAAACCCGTCAGCGTGTTCACGATCGCTTCTTAATTATTGATGATGAGGTTTATCATCTTGGAGCTTCCCTTAATGAATTAGGTAAACGCTTGTTTGCCTTCTCCCGACTCCAAATGGATAAGGAGATTATCATGCGACAAGTTAGATGATTATTATTTGATCTTGATTGTTGTTGATTCAATATCAACTCTGTTATTTGGTTTTTCAGCCTGTTCATTTACACAATTTGTGCTTGGCTTAATTAGTATTTATAATCTGATTAAAAACTCAAATGACATGGATTTATTTGCTATCTACGATTTGGAAAGGTGGGTTGGTGCATCGGCTGGGCTATTCACGGCCAAATCGGAGTTTGATACGATGAAAACAATATGAATAGATAGTCCGATGTCCAAGGGGTGCGAGTCCCCTTCAGCCCACAGAATTCATAGAAATGAGGGATTTGACAATGTGCGAGAGTAGAGAGAACAGTACTATCTGGTTTGCAGATTGAGTAGAGAATGTTCCTTTGAGTGTACGCATATAGGAGAACTTTAATAAGCTATATTATGGCTCAGTTATCATATAAACTCGCTACTTTAGAAGATTTTGAGGATTTTTATCGCATCAAGTGCGATAAAGAGAATATAGCATGGGGAGGCTTTACCCAGGCTCCAGAAAAGCAATCTTTCTATCGGTGGTATCTTCGACAGTTATCATCAGAAAGCCGTTGGATATACCTTGTATATGAAGGGTCTGATTGTTGCGCATTTTTCTATGTCGATAAATTGAAAGATGGTTCGTATGAAGCCGCTTCTTCAGGTGTTTTAACTGAATATATGGGTAAAGGCATAGGTACTTACGCTCTTGCAAACCAAGTGGCCGTAATTAGAAATAACGGCTACGGGGGGGGTATTTTGTCTTGGGTATCAGACAAAAACATCGCTTCCTACAAGCGGTACGAAAAACTGGGATTCATCCGTTCGGATGAATTTGAAGTTAGGAATCTACCACTTCTCGGAGGCGAACACAAATTTTACAAATGGATAAAAAATAAGTAAGTCATAACTTGAAGTGGTTATCAAGATGAGATAACGATGACACTTCAATTGACTTACAGAAAAGTGACCATATACGATTTTGAAGACTTGTTTCTAATCAAGTGTGATAAAGCAAATGTTCAATGGGGAGGTTTCGTAAAAAAGCCTAACCGTCAACAGTTCTTTGAATGGTTTAGTGAACAACTCAAATCTTCCTTTAGGATAATATACCTCGTTTATGAACATACCCATCCTTGTGGTTTCTTTTACATTGACAAAGTGAATGATACAACGTATGAACTATCTTCTTCTGGAGTCTTATCTGAATATTCAGGAAAGGGGATCGGTACATATACTGTTCAGAAAAGATTAGAAATAATTCAAGCTCTTGGAGGTAGAACTTGTATTACATGGATTTCTGAACACAATATTGCATCATATAGAAGATTCATAAAAGAAGGCTTTACACGCACAAATGAATACGAAATACGTAACTTGCCTTTATTAGGTGGCGAACACAAATTCTATAAATGGATTAAAGAACTATAATGAAAAAAGTCTGCATAATTACTGCTGCACGCTCTGAATATGGACTGCTTCGCTGGACTATTGATGGCGTTCAAAAGAATCCGAAGCTTGAACTCCAATTGGTAGTGACAGGAGCACATCTGATGGCGGAACATGGTTATACATACAAGTGCATCGAAGAAGATGGATATCCCATTGCGGCCAAAGTGGAGATGGGGCTAAATAGTGATACAAAGGAGGCGATTGTGGAATCCATGGGACGTTGCAGTATGGGATTTGCCAATGCACTCACACGCCTTCAGCCTGATATTGTCGTTGTTCTTGGCGACAGGTACGAACTGCTGCCTATCTGTAGTGCCTCACTTGTGATGAATATTCCAATTGCACATATTTCCGGTGGAGACGTAACAATTGGAGCCATTGATAATGAAGTGCGCAATGCAGTCACCATGATGGCATCTCTCCATTTCCCCGGAGTGGATGATTCTGCAAAAAATATTATCAGAATGCGCAATTCATCCGAAAATGTTTGGTGCGTTGGGGAACCGGGGTTGGACAATTTCAGAAAAAGTACATTGATGAGTCGCAGGGAACTTGCGGAGAACATAGGCATACCCATAAATAACACGTGGATTCTTGTGACGCTCCATCCAGAAACCAACGAGTCATTAGAATACAATCTTTTGATGGCTCACAACATAATCCTGCTCACCAAAGGTATGGATGCTGTTTCTGTTGTCATCTCAAAGGCGAATGCTGATTTTGGAGGCAACCAGATTAATGATTATTGGGCAGAGGTAGAAACGCATAATCCTGAGAAATATCATCTTTTCCCTTCTCTTGGTCAAATGCGCTATCTGAGTTTTATGAATGAGTGTTTCGCCGTTATTGGCAACTCGTCAAGTGGTATAGTTGAGGCTCCTTGCCTTGGTTCGTGGGTCATTAATATAGGCAACCGCCAAACCGGACGTCATATCTGTAAAAATGTTTATCAGGTAGATAATAACATAACAGACATTCGTAAGGCTTGGAATGCGATAAAGGGCAGCAAGGAGAAGATTATTGATAACTTCTATGGTGATGGCTTCACATCCGAGAAGATTGTTAAACATATTGAGGAATATATTTATGCAAAATAGAAGTGAAATCATAGGTGGCGAATTTGATGTTGATCTTCAAAGCCTAAAGTATAGCCGTAGTGGAAATGTCAGTCTTGATGGCTTATACAAGTATTCTACAGGTCGTTCCGCATTATATTATATTCTGCAGGATGTAAAGAAAAGATATAATGTAAGCAAGATATTGTTACCTGATTACCTGTGTTCTTCGGTAGTGATTGCAGCAGAGAAGGCTGGAGTGAAAGTAATTTTCTATCCTCTGAATGACAATTTACAGCTTGACGAGCAGCACTTTGCAAACCTGTATGATGAGAAGAGTGCAGTTCTTATCATCAACTATTTTGGTTTGCAGAATATTCAAAAACAAGTTGCATACGTTCGTTCGCTTAATAAGGATGCAGTCATAATAGAAGATGACGTACAAGGATTCTACGAGTTTCAGAAGGAGCTGATTGGTGTTGACTATAAATTCACCAGTCTCCGCAAGACATTTGCTTGTCCTGATGGTGGTCTCGTAAAAACGCAAAACTTGTTGCCAGAAGTAAATACCGTAAACAAATTCCATCAGTATAAGTTGGCAGGAAGCATTCTCAAATCACTTCGAAAGCCGGAGTATTACGATGATGCGGTCTATCTCTCAATGTTCGAGAAGGGTGAGTCAATGATTGATGATGATATTGCCGAGGGTATGAGCAATATTGCTATTGATATCATTTCAAAGACAGATACAGAACGATTGGCATACATCCGCAGAAGAAACGCCAAATTCATTTGTGATGGGCTCGAATCTCTTTGCATTAAGACGATACTTCCTGTTGCAGAAGATAAGACACCTTTGTTTATTCCTGTATATCTTGACGACAGGAACAAGGTGCGCAAATATTTGTTCCAGCACAACTGCTTCTGTCCTGTTCATTGGCCACTTGAGGGCTTAAACGTGAAGAAAGGGGCTGAAATGGCAGAACACGAATTATCAATCATCGTTGATCAAAGATATACCAATGCAGATATGGAGTATATTCTTGATCTTATCTCAAAATCAAAATAATGGTAGCATTCACAGAAACTTGGAATCATTATCTCGACCTTATCCCTGCGGAACTTCAAGACCTGTATTTCCGTGAGGAATATGTCCGCCTTTATGAAACAGAGTCTGAGAAAGCCTTTTGTTTCGTCTATCAGGATGGCGATAGTATTATGCTTTTCCCATTCCTCAGGCGAGAGTTTCTATTCAAGGGCAACACCTATTATGACTTCGAAACGGCATACGGATATGGAGGTCCTGTCTCCAACGACCATAGCGATTCCTTCATGACGGCAGCACTTGAAGCGATGGTCGCCAAAGCATCAACAGAGAACTATGTATGTGGCTTTGTGCGTTTTCATCCATTGTTAGAGAATTGGGATTGCTTTGATAAAGTAGGTCGCTTGATAATGGACAGAAAGACCATCGCAATAGATTTATCTGGAGGAATAGAAGCCACATGGATGAATGAGATTCACACCAAGAACCGAAATGTGATTAAGAAAGGTGAGAAAAATGGGCTTGAGTTTATAGTGGATGAAGATTTCTCTTACTTGACTGAGTTTGAAGAACTATACAACTCCACAATGGACAAGCTCGAAGCTGATGGGTTCTATTACTTTGAACCAAGGTATTACGAACAACTGAAGAACACCATACCGAATAGATTCTTAGGCATTGTAAGGCACGAAGGCAAGGTTGTAGCTGGAGCCATTTTCTTCTATCAGCATCCATACGGACACTACCATCTTGCTGGAAGCGACAAGTCTGCATTGAAACTGTCCCCCAACAATTTCCTTCTTTGGGAAGCGGCAAAGGAACTGACCCAAAGAGGAATCAGACACTTTCATCTTGGCGGTGGAACGGACGGGTTTGAAGACAATAGCCTTTATCATTATAAACGCAAGTTCTCCAAACACGAATATCAGTTTGCTTTGGGAAAGATGATTTTCAATCCCTCGCTTTACGAAGACATTTGTGCTGAATGGGCAGCTGCAAATCCAGAAAAAGCAGACAGAATGAAGAATATTCTTTTAAAATATAAATATTGACAATATGCATACATATATCATAGCTGAAGCAGGAGTAAACCATAACGGGCAACTTGACTTGGCACTTAAACTATGCGATGCAGCCAGAGAAGCTGGAGTGGATTGTGTGAAATTTCAGACTTGGCAGACCGAAAAGATTGTTACCCGCAAGGCAGAGAAAGCCGCTTATCAGTCAGAAAACACCCACGATGCAGAAGAAAGTCAGTTTGACATGCTCAAAAAGTTAGAGCTGTCATACGAAGACTTCCGCATTGTTCAAGAGCATTGCAAGCAGATAGGTATAGATTTTCTCTCTACTCCCGACGAAGAGTATAGTCTCGATTTCTTGATGAACGAACTAAATTTGCCACTTATCAAAATAGGCTCAGGGGAGGTGACCAACATCCCATATCTCCGTCAGATGGCATCATACGGCAAACCCGTTATTCTTTCTACAGGAATGGCTACCCTTGCACAAGTAGCTACTGCATACGATACATTGCTGGCAGCAGGAGCTCCATCAGTAGCGTTACTTCATTGTACCACAAACTATCCATGCCCCAAGAATGAGGTTAATCTACGTGCTATGCAAACAATGAAAGAAGCGTTCAAATGCAAGGTTGGGTATTCCGACCACACGATGGGTACAGAGATATCTATAGCAGCCGTTGCGATGGGAGCTGAAATCATAGAGAAGCATTTCACGCTCGACCGCAATATGGAAGGGCCTGACCATAAGGCGTCTCTTGAACCAAATGAGTTGAAATATATGGTAGATTGCATCCGTAACATAGAGGTGGCCTTGGGTGATGGTATTAAGAGACCTAACGCAAGTGAAGTGGAAATCTCAAAAGTGGTGCTCAAATCCATTGTCGCTAAAGAGCCTGTGAAGAAAGGTGATATGCTTACAGATGCAAATATAACCATAAAACGAGCAGGAAGTGGAATACCTGCTGCTCATTGGGATATGATTGTAGGCTCTAAGGCTCTTCATGATTTTGATATAGATGAACCCATACGGATTGATTAATGAAATATGAAACCATTAGTTGTTATACCGGCAAGAGGAGGCAGTAAAGGCATTCCTCATAAGAATATTAAGCCACTTGGAGGCAAACCGCTTATCTGTTATGCCATTGATACAGCCCGTAAGTTTACTTCAGATGAAAACATTTGTGTTTCAACAGATGACGATGCTATCATCAAGGTTGTTGAAGACTATGGACTGAAAGTACCGTTCAAGCGTCCAGATTATTTGGCTACCGATAATGCAGGCACCAATGGTGTACTGCTTCATGCTCTTGATTTCTATGAGCAGAAGGGTAATCACTATGATGTTGTAGTATTGCTTCAAGCTACTTCTCCTTTTCGTAGGGCAGAGGATGTTATTGAGGCAGTCAAATTGTATGACGATAATATAGATATGGTGACTTCAGTTATGCCAGCCAAATGCAATCCTTATTACGATGGCTTTGAGGACAATGCTGAAGGACTGCTGACAATTAGTAAAGGAGATGGAACAATAGAACGACGGCAGGATGCGCCTCAAGTATGGCAACAGAATGGAGCCGTATATGTCATCAACCCTACTCAACTCAAATCCAAAGGTCTTGCAGGCATGACAAGGATTCGCAAATATGTGATGGACGAACTTCATTCTGTGGATCTTGACAATATGCTTGATTGGAAGATTGCAGAGATAATGCTTGAAGAGAAACTCGTAGAAATATAATCGATTATGAATGACAACAAACATATTATCAGTTCTGACATCGCACTAATAGATGCCTTACGCCAGATAAACAAGCTTGCTCCCGAACCGCTTGTTCTCTTTGTTGTAAACGACAAAGGGCAGATGGTTGGAACATTGACCGATGGCGACTCTCGACGTGCTCTGATAGCAGGAGCTTCGTTGACCGATTCTGTAGATAAGGTAATGCATCGCAACTTCAATTTTCTTCGTAAGGGAGTAAATGATGATGTGCAACATCTTCATGAACAGAAAGTGAAGAAGATGAAGTTGGTCCCCATCCTTGATGAGAACGACCATATTGTTGAGATAGTCAATCTTGAGAAATATATCACTCGCCTTCCTGTTGATGCCGTACTGATGGCAGGCGGCAAAGGAGAACGTCTTCGTCCTCTTACAGAGAAGACTCCCAAACCATTGCTCGAAGTGGGTGGCAAATGTATAATCGACCACAACGTGAATCGTCTGATTTCATACGGAGTGAAGCACATCAACGTCACCATCAACTACCTCGGCGAGCAGATAGAGGAACACTTCGCTACTCCACGTGATGGCATACAAGTGCGCACGTTCCGTGAGCCGAAGTTCCTGGGCACTATCGGCAGCATCAAGTTTGTGGATACCTTCTACAACGATACGGTTCTCGTTATGAACTCCGACCTCTTCACCAATATCGACTATGAGGACTTCTTCCTCCATTTCCAGATGCACGATGCAGAGATGTCGGTAGCTGCTGTACCCTATAATGTGAGCATCCAATTAGGTATTCTCGATCTTGATGGCCGCAACATCAAAGGACTAATTGAAAAGCCGAAATACAACTACTATGCCAATGCCGGCATCTACCTCATCAAGAAGCGTGCGTTGGCAGAGATACCAGACGACACCTTCTTCCATGCCACCCATCTTGTGGAGAAACTCATTGCCCATGGCAAGAAAGTCATCCGCTATCCGCTTAACGGAACGTGGATAGACATTGGAACGCATCAGGAGTATGAGAGGGCGAAGGAATTGGTGAAGCATTTGAAGTCCGAATGAAAAAAATGGAGGAAATGACTTGTACTGTAGAAAATATAAAGAATAGAATAACAGCAAGGAAAAATTTCAACAGGAGACTACTTCGTAGAATAAGGTGGCAGATGATAAAAGACGAACACATCATCTGGGTTTTTTTGCTCATTGCCATGTTTTTCCCTGTATTCCCTTTCGCAAGACTGGGTATAGGTTGCAGTTTCTTGCATCCCTTCAGAGTAGTGTTGGATAACGTATGCTATGGCTACAGTGCAGGAATGATTTTTTACTTGTTTTCGGATTTTCGTCCTCGGTCTCTGAAAATATTCGACTCAAAACAAAAGCTTGCAGCTACATATCGGTCACTCTATACCGAATTTGCAATTATTGGAGACATCTTGTCTGTGATAGATAATAATGGAAAGATTGTTGATGAATATCAGAAGGCTGCGTCGAGTGTATTAATAAAGAGTCATCCCGATGACAAAAAAGTAATAGTGAACGAGAAAGCATTAAGTAAGATAAAAGCTTGCTTTGTTCTGGTACAAAACGAGATAGACGCATTGCTTCTTATGTATCAAGACGTTATGACTGAGGAAGAACTCAAAAATCTGAATTGGCATAACCATGTTTATGACAAACTTCACTATTCTTCCCTTTCTGAATATATCTCATCAGAAGAAGTTTGTGTTACCAGTGCAGACCTCGATTATTTTATTGAGGATTT
>JBJEAY010000371.1:0-2105 GCA_051869575.1 Prevotella sp.
ACCGATGTCAATCAGGCCATCTACGACACGATTGAGGACAGCGAGCGTCTGCAGTGTCTCATCATGGACATATCACCAGATGCTGACCTGGACAAGATTTTCCGTCCGTTGGAGAATAGCAGGACATCAGAGATGCTTTTGGGCAAGGAGAAGGCGAGGCTGCGTAATACGCCTCGACACGCCTCTTGGCTGCGCATCTATGCCATCAAGCTCGAACCAGGCATTTACGTCATCACGGGTGGTGCCATCAAACTGACACGCACCATGCAGGAACGTGAGCATACGCTGGTGGAGTTAGCCCGAATGGAGAAGGTGCGCCGTTTCCTGCTTGACAACGACATAGCAGATAAGGATTCCTTTGTGGACTATCTAAATGAACTTAAATAGAAAAGGAGGTGAATATGAGAACTGCCAACGAAATCGTTTCCAAACTGAAGGAACACCAGCCTTCAACACCATCAAAGTGGCGTGAGAATGCCGAATGGCGCATGGCTAACAAGTCGTGGCTACGCTATTCGCAGCAGATTGCCATGATGATGCTCGACAGGATGGAGGAACTGCACATGTCCCAGAAACAACTTTCAGAGCTGATGGGATGCAGCCAGCAGTATGTCTCCAAAGTGCTCAAGGGACAGGAGAACCTATCCCTCGAAACACTCTCCAAGATTGAGCGATGCCTTAATCTCCAGATTATCGCAGAGCCTGAATTGGTATGAGTCTATTTCCTAATAGGATGATAGCAGATTTTATACTGATAGTATATTGAAAGCCACAGTTACCGATGATTCCGTCCTCGGGCATTTTATCTGCGGTACTTTATTCCATAATCGTGATGATGGGTCTCGCCTTATGCGGCTGCCACTTGGGAGTCTCCTGTATGGCACCGCTGCCAAGGGAGTAGAGCCATGCCTTGGCGGTCGCCTGTCCTTCTACCTCTGATTGGCTTTGCCTTCGTCTGTCGCGACTCGGGATAGTCCAAGCTTGGTTTCTGCTCTCGCTGCTCCGTCCGTTTGGGTCTGCATTCTCCCTCCAACGCTCGTAGCACTCTTCAATGAGTGTCCTTCTGCGACCTTGGTCGGCATCGATTGAAGGAAGGATGTCCTTCAGCACGTCAATGATGCTGCGTTTGTAGTGCATCATCTTCTCCAATGATACCAAGTCGGCGTATATCTTGGTGATACGGCTATCTATCTCACGGGCTATCTCCAGGCGGTCGCTCGACCAGAGCAGGTGTATCACATCGTCATTGTCAGCAGTCTGTGTCGCCTCGCTCTTGGCATACTCCGTAGTGATGCTGCACGTCGGGAACTCCTGGGCTATCTCTGAGATACGGCTGTTCACCTGCCGCGTCTTTTCCTCATCAGAGGCATTCGGGTCAAGGGTCAGCACATCCACTACCTGCGTGTCGGTATATTCCGAGGTCAACTCCCACGAGATTTGCAGTATCGCACGGTGTATCTTGATACCAAGGAAGTACTTGGGCTTCCTCGCAATGGACAGTGTCGCCTTGAAGGTGATGATGCCGTTGATGTTGGGCATGGTGGCGGTGCGCACGTAGGTATAGCCGTTCCACGAACCGGCTCCTTGCCACGTGAGGTTGTAGGCTGACTTCACATCCTGCATGATAGCAAGAATGCGGTAGTAGTCGTCAGTGGCGGTGGCATTGTCGTTAGCCGCCTCGTTCTTGGCATCCTGTATGTCTGCCAACTGCTGCTGCCATGTCGCCAACTCCCTTTTCAGGTTGTCTATCTTCGTCTTGTTGGCATTGTACTGCTGTCGCAAGGCAGGTGCTTCCTCCACGGAGGCATTGGCTATCTGCGTGAGCAGGTTCCTGTTCTCTGTCTCCAACTGGCTTATCTGCGCCTCCAACAGGGCTATCTTGCTGCTTGCCTCACGTTCCTTCTCGTCCAGTTCCGAGAGGTCAAGATTGTTATCCGTGACGGTTGTCCTCATGGCGCACTCCTTGCTGTGGGCATTGGCTTCGCCTTCGTCCGTCACGACTCGGGATAGCCCAAGAAAATCTTGGTCTCTCCACTCGCTGCTCCGTCCGTTGAGCGAACCGCCGCACTCACGGCACTTGTACTGCGTGCTGCCCTGCCCGAGGG
>JBJEAY010000372.1:0-11551 GCA_051869575.1 Prevotella sp.
CACATAGGATGAGATTTTCCGCAAAGGGTTAAATGATGTTAATTGCTATGATTTTGGTTGTTCACAAAATTGCGGTATGCTCACAAAATCGTACCTTTGCACCGTGGGAAATGAGAGATAGTGCACACTCTCAGTTAACCGCATTGAGACATATAACAACAACATTTTTTATTAACCTTTTTAATTTAATTACAGTTATGGCAATTAAGATTCGAGCACAAGAGAAGAAGATTCTCGTGGGACCCAACAAGGGTCAGTATGCGTATGTAGCGCAAGTGGAGCTTTATTCTGCACTCACGCAGAGCAAGGTTCTTGAGGAGGCAGCCCTGAGCTGCGGTGTTAACAAGTCGGTTCTCGCGGCATCGTGGGAAGGTCTCGGACACGTGATCAACCGATGGGCGACGGAGGGACACTCGGTGCCTATCCCCGGACTTGGTACGATGCGATTCAGCGTCAACTCTCAGAGCGTGGAGAAGTTGGAGGACGTGTCGGCCAAGATGATCACCACGCGCAAGGTGGTGTTCACTCCGAGTGTCGATCTGAAGAACACGCTGGCTTCCACCTCGGTGAGCATCACCTGCTACGACCGCAATGGCGACATGGTGAAGCGAGTGACGGCTTCGGGAGCCCCTGTGGAGGGCGAGGGTGACACCTCGGGCGAGGAGAACGAGACTCCGACTGACACTGGCGGCAGCGGCAGCGACAACACCGGCAGTGGCTCTGACAGCACCGGCACTGGCAGCGACAACCCGGGCAGCGGCTCTTCCACCGATGGCGAGGACTACTACGAGTAGGTCGATAGCCCCTTAATGGGGCTATCGAAATTAAAGAATTAAAGAATTAAAAAATTAAAGTTCCTTTGCGAAATTAAAATATTATAGTTATGACACAAGAGAACAAATCGAGGCTGATAAAGTTTCTGTGGAACCTGGCCTCTGCAGTATTGGCGGCGATAGGAACCGCATTGGGTATTAGTTGCGCTGTGGCGTAGGTCGGAGCGGAGCTCCGAAATTAAAATATTAAAGAATTAAATAATGAAAGTTCAAATCCCCTTCGGATGTCTTGTCCGGAGGGGATTTTTTCGCACGGAGTATTTTTTAGGCACGGATTGGCACGGCTTTTATGAAGACACGGCTGGGCTGCGCGATGATTGAGGGCTTTATTTGCTAAAGGGCTATACTTTAGTATAGACACGGCTCTGTAATGCTGAGACTAATTAAACCGTGAACTTGCGCAAGCAAGCCATAATCACGAAGTGCCGTGGTATATATCAATGCGCAGCCAAGCCGTGTCTTTTTATAAAAAGCCGTGGATTTCTGTGCCTCAAAATAAAAAATCTGTGGACAAAAAATCAGAAAGTGGTGACAGATGACAGATGACAGTTTAATTTTTTACTCGGGTATGCCCACTAAGACATGGGCAAGCCTAATCAAGCCCCACCGCCTTTGCCCATTTCATCTGCTTGATAGTCTCGTTGGGATTGGGAGTGAGCGACTCGTACATCGGTTGGGGCACGAACATGCTAACACCACTGTACGTCTGCTCGTTGACATCAAACGTAGAGAAATCCACGCCCGTGTTCTGCAGCCACTCGGTGGCCATCGCCTTGTAGGGCACGAAATAGCCTAACGCAGTCTTCCATTCGGCCAAATCCGCTGGGTCGGCATCGGCGGCATACTCCATCACGAGATTCAGCGGGTCGTAGAAAATCTTCTCCCTCTGTGCCTTGTCATCATAGGGCCGACCGTAATAAACCAGTCGCTTGTCGGCGAAATTATCATACTTGAGTAACTGCGGCATCAGGCGCGCGGTGGCTGCCGCAAAACGCTCGGCATTACCAGTGTAAATACACGAGAGGGGAACGCCCAAGCGGTCGTAATTACTGCTGACAGTAAACTCTTCCCATGTGTCGATGATGTCCTTATAGAAATCCTCTTTCTCGTTGAACATCAAGGGAATAACCTCGCCATAGGCTGCACCGTCGCCAGGCACTTCGGCAGGCGAACCGATGATATAGCTGACACAATCCTTGAGCTCGTAGGCCGACTCAACGCACTGGAAGAAGCAGCAGTCGCCCATGAGGAAAAGAAATTTGTGGGGAAGTTGCGAAAAAACTTTAGCCAACGTGGGGATGTTAATCCACATGCCGCGGTCGGACGTGGTGTTTTGGCCGTTGTCGATGCCGTAGGCGCGACTTGCCGATTTGGCGGCGGAGGCTATCGTGTCGCCCGTGATGAGCCATCCCGAGGCGTGGCCCCAAAGGTCGATGCCGTAGTCGTCGGCAGGCCAGCGCTGCATGATATATGTGAGTATCTCGCGCATGCGCTCGGGGTCGGAGGCATAGAAATCCTCGTCGTACACCTTGTCCTTCACCACCTCGCCATTCTTCAACTCGGCGATATACGGCATCTCGGTGGAAGACGCGTTGTCATAAAACACCACAAGATGATTCTTGCTTGCAATTTTCTTGGATGCCTCGGCCATCTCGCTGAGGTCGCTGGGGGCAAAGGAGCTGAGCGAGTTCTCGCCCGAGATATAGATAATCACTGTGCTGTTGCGTTCGGGAACACCCACTGGATGGTCCTCATCCGAGCACGAAAAGAGCACAAAAGCGCAAAATGCGGTTAATAAATATTTCATATTCTTATTTTTTGCGGCAAAGTTACATCTTTTTATTTAATTATTTGTATCTTTGCACCTAAAATTTGAAAAAAGAGATGAAAAAGATACTTATTGCAGCATTATTTGCATCAATCACGACTTGCGCCGAGGCGCAAAATCCATACGAGCAATGCGAGGACACATGCCAGCATGTGCACGGCATTGACCTCAGCCATTATCAGGGCGAAGTGTTCTGGGAGACCATCGGCGAGAACACCAAGATGGCTTACGTTTATCTGAAGGCCACCGAGGGCGGCGACCGCATCGACGAGATGTATGAGCGCAACATCAATTTGGCTCATCGCTACGGACTGAAGGTGGGAAGCTATCATTTCTATCGCCCAAAGACCGAGCAGCAGAAGCAGCTCGAAAACTTCAAGACGCAATGCCTGCCGGGAGAGCAAGACCTCATACCGATGATTGACATCGAGACAAAGCAGGGACTGCCAACCGAGGAATTCTGCGACTCGCTGATGAAATTCCTAACGCTCGTGGAGGAAGCCTACAAGCAGAAACCACTGCTATATACGGGTACGAATTTCTACAACAAATACCTGCAGGGCAAGGTGAACGACTATCAGCTGATGATAGCCCAATACACCGAGCGCGAACCGGTGTTGGCCGACGAGCGCGACTTCACCCTGTGGCAATACACGGGCAAGGGGCGCATAGTGGGCGTGTCGGGATATATCGACAAGAGCCGCTTTATGGGTCAGCACGGATTGAAAGAGATAAGATTTAGACATAAATAATTTTTTATATAAGAAGAAAGAAAAATGGCATTGATTAATTGTCCTGAGTGCGGCCAGCAAGTGAGCGACAAGGCCGCAGTGTGTCCGCATTGCGGAGTGGCTATCGCCGGAAATCCCGATATAGCGGCAAAACCACGCAAGAGCAGTCGTGCGCCGATAATCATCACGGCGGCAGTGATAGCCCTGGCGATAGTGGCTGTGGGCTTCTATTATTATAATAATGTGGAAAGCGACAACGAGATGGAGGCTTATGAGAACGCAATGGCGTGCAACGAGCCTGCCATCATGGAGAACTATCTCGACATGTATGCCGACGCGCCACAGGCTCACCGCGACTCGGTGATGGCACATCTCGCCATACTGCGCAAGGGCGAGACCGACTGGAGCGACGCCCTCGTCAACAACTCGCGCATGGCATTCGAGAACTATATCAGAACATATCCCACCAGCATCCACAAGACCGAGGCTCTACTGAAGATCGACTCCATCGACTGGACCGTAGCTGTTAAGGCCGACAATGCCGACGCATATCAGAAATATGCCTTGGCGCATCCCGACGGCGAGCATATCGACGAGGCCAACGCCAAGATTGAGCAGAAGGCAAAGACGGCACTGAATGACGAGGAGAAGCTGAAGGTGACCAACGTGCTGACGGCATTCTTCATGGCATTGGGTGCCAACGACGAAGACGACCTGACGATGACTATCGACGTGGTGCTCAACAGTTTTCTGCACAAGGCGGGAGCCACCAAGATGGATGTCATCTCATATATGCACCGCATTCACAAGCCCGAGGACATATCATCAATCACATTCCGAATGAACAACGACTGGAAGATTGAGAAAATCGACCTCGGCACCGACGATTGCAGCTATGCAGTGGATTTCTCGGTGGACGAGAAGATTGAGCGCACCGACACGTCGAAGGAGACCTTCTGCTCGTATAAGGTGAGCGCGAAGGTGTCGGCTGCCGGCAAAATCACCGACCTCAACATGAAGAAGGGAGTGATGGAGTAAGTCTCGCGATGTATTTCCCGAGGATGTCAAACTCGATGTTCACCGTCGAGCCTACTTGGATGTCCTGGAAATTGGTGTGCTCGAGAGTGTAGGGGATAATAGCCACCTGGAAGGCGTTGCCGTGGGGATTGCACACCGTGAGCGACACGCCGTTGACCGTCACGCTGCCCTTTTCGACAGTGAAGTAGCCCTTGCTCGCCATTTCGGGCGCAATGCGATATTCGAATGTGAAATACTTGCTGCCGTCGGCGTCCTCGATGGCTGTGCACTGTGCGGTGCAATCCACGTGTCCCTGAACAATGTGCCCGTCGAGTCGGCCGTTCATCAGCATCGAGCGCTCCACGTTCACCTTGTCGCCCACTTTCAGCATGCCCAAGTTGCTGCGATAGAGCGTCTCCTTCATCGCAGTCACGGTATATACTCCGTCTTCAATCTTCACCACTGTCAGGCACACGCCGTTGTGAGCCACGCTCTGGTCGATTTTCAGTTCGTCGCAGAACGAGCAGCGCAGTGAGAAGTCAATGTTCTCCCTGTCGTGCTTCACATCTACTACGGTTGCAAATTCCTCTACTATTCCAGAAAACATAATCTATAAAAATAATTATTATTACCTGTTATAACCTTTAATTTCGCAAAGGGGGGAAAAGAATATAAAAAAGGGTCGTATCGTGATTGTGATGAAAACTCCTATTAGCATAAGATTAGGGTGCTCACCGTCGTTGTAATCCACCGGCATTGCTGCTGTCCTGCTCCGAGGATGTGGCCCGCCATTGACAAGTGAAACGGTCCCTGTTTTCGGTATTTTTTTGATGAGTATCCCGATCTAACCGATACGACCCGTATTCCTTTTTTCCTTTTGTGGGTGCAAAGGTACGAAGATTTTCTGAAATCTCCAAATTTTTTATCCATAGATTTATTCTTTGTCCACGGATTTATTCTTTGTCCACGGATTATCACAGATTAACACAGATTTTTTATTTAGGCAAAATCAATCCTCGATGATTTCCGCCTCTTCAATCACTTCTTTCTCGGGCTCAGTCTTGGCCGGAGCCTCGGCTTCTGTGGAAGTTTCGGCGTCTGTGCCGTTGTCAGAGTCAGTTTGATTGGCTTTGAGCTCGTCCTCATATTCGCGCTCTTCCTTGCGGCGACGTTCTTGCCTTATATATAATAAGGTGATGGCAATGGCGGCAGCCAATACCATGTATATCCACACGGCACTCTCGGAGAGCAGGAAGTGCTGCGGCACAATCACCGTGATCGACTTGAGGTCGTACTTGTCGGGCGACTCGAGCAGGAATGCCCTCACCTTGAACTCGTATGTGCCGGCAGGCAAATCGCTGTAGGTGGCAGTGCGGGTCTTGTCGGCATTGTGCCAGTCTTCCTCATATCCCTCAAGCATATACTGATAGTGAATGCGGTGCTGCAACTGATAGTTGAGCGAGGCAAAGCGGATGGAGAACTCGTCGTCGTGGTTGGGCAATTCTACCTTGCGGGAGTCGGGCACGTAATAGTCGAAATTCTCGGAGAAGCGCGGCGATTGCACCTCGCCGTTGATCATGAAGTCGGTGATACGCAGCCGCATCACCGAGCCGTTGGCGCTCACCAGTTTGCTGCGGTCAACGATGTAATAGCCGTTGAGCGTGCCAAAGAGTATCTTGCCGTTGGGCAGAGTGACGGCCGCATCCTCGGAGCACAGCGTGTCGTCAACACCGTCGAGCATGGTGAACGTGCTGAATATCTGCTTGCGCACGTCGAAGGAGCACAGGATATGGTCGGTGGCAAACCACACGTTGCCGCGGTCGTCGAAGGTGATGCTCTTGATCTCCTCGGAGGGCAATCCGTCCTGACTGCCGAAGGTGTCGAAGACATACACACCACGTCCGTAGTCGTCACAGCGCGACAGACCGCCGCCGTTGGTGCCCACCCACATCTGGCCGTTGCGGGCGCACGCTATGCACACCACGTCGCGGCTCTGCAGATTGTCTTCCTCGTCATTATTGTCGCCCACAACCTGAATTTTCACCTTGTTGTTGAAATACGACATCACCAGTATGCCGTCGGAGGAGCCAGCCCACACGCGGCCGTACTTGTCGAGCGTCACGGTGCGCATCTTCAGATATGAGTCGTTGGGATAGCTCTTCATCACGTTGTTGCGGTTGAGGAAGAGGCAACGCCCGTCCTTCTCGCGCTTTATCACGTTGACACCGCCGCCGTATGTCGCCACCCAGATGTTGCCGTACTTGTCCTCGATGGCCTTATACACGAGGTCGCTGCTGATGCTGTATTTGTTGTTGGGATTGTTGCGATAGTTGGTGAAGTCGAAGCCACCGGCGCACAATGCCCCGTAGCCGCCTTCCTTGGCTCGGGGCGACAGGCGGAAGAGGCCATTGCCCTTGGTGCTTATCCAGAAGTCGCCGTGGCGGTCTTTCATTATTCCGTATATTCGGCCGAATGGCATTCCCTTGTCCTCGCCTCTGACGATGGTCTTGTTGGTGCCGTCGGTGATGATGAGCGAGCCCTTCTTGTTGCCTATGAGCACCACTTTGTAGTGGGCGTCGTAGTATATGGCGCGCGTCTCGTTCTCGTTGTTCTCTATGGCACTGTCGTCAAATAGTTTGCGCCTCTCGATGTTGCGCTTCTGTATCTCGAGTTTCTCAAGTCCCTTGCGGCTGGTGGATTCAAACACCACTCCCTCGGGCAGTGCGAGATAGGCTGCCACGGTGTTCGACAAGTCCCACGTGTTGTAGGGATTGTTGTGGAAATACTCCACCTCGTCGGTGGCGCGGTTGTAATATCCGAATCCGCCGTGGCTCATAGTCAGCCACACCGTGCCCGCCACTTCCGACACCTTCACTCCCGTCACGTCATACTCGGGCACGAGCACCACTTGAGTGAACTCCTTCATGTCGCCTGTCTTCTCGTTGATGCGCGTGATGCCTTGGCCGCCAGTGGATATCCATATTGTGCCGTAGCTGTCGCGGAAGATGGAGTTGATGGCTTTACCGGTTTCCTTGATGAGTCGCGGCTCCTGACCGTAGGCACATTCGAAAATCTTGCCCGCCTTGGTGCCGACATACACGTTGTAGCCGTTGGAATACATCGCCGTGATGCTCTCCTCGCCCAAAAGGGCATTCTGACTCAGCGACTCGTGGTTGGCCGTCAGTCGGCGCACTCCCTTGTCGGTGCCCACCCAAAGGTCGCCCTTGTAGCCCTCGACCACTACTGTCGGCTTGAGCTGGCGAGTGTTGATGAGCTCGTTCTCAAATCCCAATTTCGTGTATTTCATCTTGTATATTCCCACGCCTTTCATTATGGCGAGCACCTCGCCCTTCGACGTTATCGACAGGGTGTTCTGTGTCTTTAGGCTCTCGTGCCCCTTCACGTTGGCAAGAGGATTGACAATGCGGTCCTTCTGACGTTCGAGCATAAACACGCGACCGTCGTACATTCTCATCCATATGTTCTGCCATTGGTCGTTGACAAGCTCAGTGATGCGGTTGTGAAGCAGCGGCACCTTCGACTGGCCGCCCGTCTTATAGTTGAAGAAATTGAATCCGTCGAATCTCGACAGTCCGTTCCATGTGCCTATCCATATATATCCGTAGTCGTCCTGGATAATATTGGAGACGGCATTGCTGCACAGGCCATCGTCGGTGGAGTAGTGGGACTGCGACGCATGCATGGTTTGTGCCTCGGCGCCCTCGACGGCTCCGATGGCAATGGCTGCTGCAAGCATAATCTTGGCGGCAATCTTCTTGGCTGTTTTATTGGTCATTAACATCTTTTTTAGTCGGTTATTATAGATTATCACTTGCGAAATTACTATTTTTTTTTGTTTTATGGGGAAAAATTGCTTCTTTTTTTTCTGGCTTAACCAAAATTAACTCAAAATCGCCCGATTTCCCGTTTTTTAGCCTTAACTTTGTCGTCAAAATCTAACTTTACTAACATCTAATTAAAAAAGAGAATGAAGAAAATAATCTTATCAGCGACGCTCGCCGTCGCAGCACTTATGGCGGAAGCTGCCGACAAGGTGTTCCTCTATTCGCCTGCCATCGACCAAGGCGTGCATGTGGCTTATGCTGCCGACGAGGGAGCTACAACATTTTTCAATATCGGACAGATATTCCAGTCGGACTATGCCCGATGGGGAGCCGACAAGAAAATGTACTCCGAATTTGCCATCGCGCTCGACGAGGGCGGATATGCTGCCGTCTTCCAGGTGAACGATGTGGCTCCGTGCTTCGCTGTGGCCTACAGTCGCAATCTCGTCACATGGCGACCGCAGGACTATCCCCGCATGAGTCATCAGGGAGTGTTGGCACCGGTGATTGTGGCAAAGGGAGCAGGAAAATACGACGTGGTGTATCGCACAAAGGACGACAAGTATCGCAAGACGACCACCGACGCTAATTTTAGGCATTTCACGCCCGACGTGCCTGCTACTGCCGACGAATATGCCATTGCCGACAAAAAGAGGGCAAGAGTTAAAGTGGGGAATAAGGAATTTGTAGGCAACGTACTGACTATCAATGATAACGGAGAGACTCTTAGCGGTGTTAAGGCCTACTTTGCCAAGCAAACCGACAACAATGCCAAATGGGCGGAAAGCTTCGCCGACGATTCCAAGCGATATGCATCGCTCATAGCCGCTGGCAAGGCTAAGGCCAAGCTCAACATCAACGTTTTCGGCGAAAAGAAGATAAGCGACAAGCTCATCGGAATTTTCTTCGAGGACATCAGCTATGCCGCCGACGGCGGACTGTATGCCGAGATGGTGCAAAACCGCGACTTCGAATACACGCCTGCCGACCACCGAGGATGGAACGCCTTCACAGCATGGCAACTGGCATCGGGCAATCAGCCAAAGATTGTCACCTCGTCACCGCTCAGTCAGCAGAATCCACATGCGCTCAGCATCGCTGCCGACACACTCTACAACGAGGGATGGGACGGAATGGCGCTCAAGGCTGGCGAGAAATACGACTTCAGTATGTATGTAAAACCATCGTCGGCTAAGTCGTTTGTCGTTGCGCTCGTGGATGGCAACCGTGTACTGGCGAGTGGGAGAATCGAAGCCAAAGGCAAGGAATGGGCGAAATATTCAGCTACACTCACTCCCTCGGCCTCGGCCTCTGCCGCTAAACTGATGCTCGTGGCTGAGGGCAAGAAATCAGCGCTCGTGGACATGATCAGCCTATTCCCACAGAAGACTTTCAAGGGAAGGAAGAACGGACTGCGTGCTGATCTCGCACAGACGATTGCCGACCTGCAACCGAAGTTTGTGAGATTCCCCGGAGGCTGCATGAGCCACGGCGACGGACTGGATAATATATATAGGTGGAAACACACCGTCGGACCGCTCGAGGAGCGCACCCCCGACCGCAATATATGGCATTATCATCAGACGCGCGGACTGGGATTCTACGAATACTTCCAGTTCTGCGAGGACATCGGTGCCGAACCGCTGCCCGTGCTCGCTGCCGGTGTGCCGTGTCAGAACTCCGCTCCCGACGCCAATGGATATGGCGGACAGCAGGGTGGAATACCAATGGACGAAATGCCAGCTTATATACAGGAGATTCTCGACATGATAGAGTGGGCCAACGGCGATCCCGCCACAAGCAAGTGGGCGAAGATGAGAGCCGACGCAGGACATCCCGCACCGTTCAATCTCAAATACATCGGCATCGGCAACGAGGACATCATCTCGACGGCATTCGAGGATAGATTCGTGATGATATGCCGAGCCATACGCGAGAAATATCCCGAGATACAGATATGCGGTACGGCTGGACCGTTCCACACTCCGTCGTCCGACTATATCGAGGGTTGGCTCTTCGCATTCGAACATCAGGACATCATCGACCTCGTGGACGAGCACTACTACGAGAGCGTGGGATGGTTTGTCAACAATCAGGACTACTATGACAACTACGACCGCAAGGGACCGAAGGTGTATCTCGGCGAATATGCCGCCCGCAGCGCTCACGGCAATATCGACTGCGCACTGGCAGAGGCTCTGCACCTGTGCGGCATCGAGCGCAACGGAGATGTGGTGGAGATGACTTCGTATGCGCCGATGCTCTGCCACAAGAAGCATCAGAACTGGAATCCCGACATGATATACTTCGACAACGAGACCATCGAACTCACTCCGAGTTATCATACACAACGACTCTTCTCGAAATATTCGGGCACTCACTATCTCGACTCTTACATCGACGGACTGCCCGAGGACGCACAGCGACGTGTGGCTGCCTCTATCGTGTGCGACACCAAGACGGGAAAGGGATATCTCAAGGTGGTGAACACACTGCCGGTGGCTCTCACGCTTGATGTCACAGGACTGGAAATCAACGCCGACCGACCATTCGAGGGCTTCAGCGGACAGCCTGGACAGGAGCGAGTGGAAGTGCAGAGCGGCAAGACGGGCAAGCTCGACAAGGACGTGTTCAAAGTGGAGCTGCCGCCTTATTCGTTCAGGGTAATCGAACTCTGACGAAAAAAAATCGAAAAAAGTTGTAGCATATTCACCTCACGCGACGTCTAACGTACGAAAACAGTGAATAAAATACATTTTATCATTATAAATGAAACCCAACGAGAAAGAATTCACCAAAATGGTGAGAGAGCAGAAGTCAACCATCTACACGGTGTGCTATATGTTCTCAAAAGACAACGATGAGGTCAACGACTTGTTCCAGGAGATACTCATCAACCTGTGGAAGGGCTTTGACTCATTCGAGGGACGAAGCGACATCCGCACATGGGTGTATAGAGTGGCACTCAACACATGCCTCACCATCGACCGCAAGCAGAAACGCAGGCGCGACAAAGAGGCTAAGGTGGAGATGGACATCAATCTCTATGAGGACAACGACGCCGACACCAAGCAGGTGAAGAAACTCTATGACCGCATCAACCGGCTCGGAGTCTTCGACCGTGCCATCGTGCTGCTATGGCTCGAAGGAATGCCCTATGACGAAATCGGGCAGATTGTGGGTATTTCTTCCAAGAATGTCTCGGTGAAACTCGTCAGGATACGTGAGGAACTAAAGAATATGAACAACTAATTAAAATCTTATACAATGGAAAATATTAATGAACATAACATGAAT
>JBJEAY010000373.1:0-2103 GCA_051869575.1 Prevotella sp.
CTCATTCTGCCGAGTGCCAGGCGGCTCTGCAGTCCGTCGGTGTATTGGTTGACGAGTCGATACAGAGCGTCCTGAGTGCCGAGCAGAGCCACGTTCCACTTCAGATGTTCGCGATGACAACGTGCAGCCTCGAGCGACTTGGCATTGCGATGATATTCTGCTGCATCATACGCTTTTCTCAGCATCACGCTCAGCTCCATCTTCTCCTTGCCGGTCCATTTGGCGTTGATTTCGTCGGCCTCGTCGGTGGTGGATATGGCATGCTCGGTGTCGAGGGCGTCGAGTTGCGAAGCCACGTTGGCAGGCGTGTTGTTCACTGCGATGAGTCGGAATTTGAACACCGGTTCCTCAGGCTGCTCCTTGGCGTTCTTCTTCTTGTTGAGCAGTTGGAAGTATTCTCTCTGCCTTCCTTCCGTCACCTTGTCCTCGGCTTTCAGTTCCCACATCCACAAGTTGTAGAGCACCATCATTCTGCCCTTGTTGGAGCCCGAGTCGCCCTCTATATATGAGATAAGGTTCAGCCAGTTCATCTTGCCGTCGATGCCCAGCCGCACGTTGGTGGCAAGTCCGCCGATGAGCGGGGCGATATACACTAACATCGGCATCACACTGGGATGCTTCACCACCACAGCCGACTCCCTTAGCCCCATGGCGAGGCATTTCTGCGGCAGTCGCCTGAAGTAGAGCAGGTCGTCCTCCGCCTCCATGTCCTCCACGGTGTCCATCAGTTGCTTGTTCTCGATGAACTCGGCCTTCAGCTCTGTCAGCACGTCCCTCAGTCTCGTCGGCATCTGCGTCTGCTTGGCGTTCACCGCCGCCGCTATCTTCTGCGCCTTAAGCGCGTCGGTCATTCCCTCGTAGGTGGGGATGACGGAGTTGAGCAGCCGGGTGTCATAGCCAGTGATGTTCCTCAGTGCCATGGCCAGCTCGTAGGTTCGCGTCGAGGAGTCCGCCTTTGTAGGCGGAACTCCATCATAGTAGTCCTTGTTCCATCTCTCGATGATTTTCTCATACGGGAAATTGCTGTATTCGCTAATCTTGTTTTCCATAATGTCAAATTATTATTAGTTAATTAACACCTTATGCCTGCTCTCGTTGTTCTTTAGATACGACACATGCACCCATATCTTTCCCCTCGCTCCGCGCTCAAGGATCACCTGGTCGTATTCGCCGCCGTCGATAATCAGATACACCACCTTGATGGCGTCGGCCACATCCCTCACGTAGAGGTCGGCTGCCAGCCCCTTCATGTGAAGGCTGTTCTCAGCTCCCTTGACCGCCTTGTTGAGGAATTTGCATCTGAATCCCGACGTGATTCTAACGGCATGTCCAAGTCGATAGCGCAGTGGTTCGAGCACCTTTTCACACAGTGCCTTCATGTTGTCTATTTGCTCCTCGGTGGGAGTGTTGTCGATGCCGAGCAATTCGCCGGTCACACTTCTTGTAAACTCGCTCAGGGCGAAATGCTCCGTGAGCATCATCTCTTTCTTGCCTTTATTCTTTGTACTCATAATTTAAAGATTTTTTCAAGATGTTAATGACTCCGGGTTATTCAGCCAAGTGCTCGATGGCAGCCGAGAGGTCGCCATACACACCGATGGTCCACTCCTTGCTCTCGTTCTTGGGGCTGTTCTGATTTACGAGGGTCAGCTCCACGCCCTCCATTCTCTTGATTTCCATATTTTTAAAAAATTAAATTGTAAAACATTCTCATCTCAGCGGCCGTATGGCCAATGGCGACACAGGATTGATGAGATACTCGCACACTGCACAGTCCAAGAACTTCTTCGGCATCACCATCCGTCCCGTTTCCATGTAATCCACAAGCGCCACGCACACCTCCTGCTGGCTCCCTTTCTTCAAGCTGCTGAGCACCATTGCCACCCTGCGCTGCTGTTCCTCTCTCAAGTAGTTCCACAGCACCTCTTGTATGCTGCCAACCAAATCAACTTTTTTCTTCATAATGAATATCATTTTTTATAGTTAAACAAATGCCGGCACAACCTCATTTTGAGATTGCACCGGCAAAGTTACTACAAAAAAACATGGCAACCGACGATTTTTCAGTCAGTTGCCATTTCGGGGAAGTGTAATTTTATTTTC
>JBJEAY010000374.1:0-11512 GCA_051869575.1 Prevotella sp.
GATTGATCTTTTTTATGTTGACCACAGATTAACACAGATTAGCACAGATTATGAGCCTTCGGCTCGGATTATTGTTGATTAATGATTATTGATGATTGATGGATGATTATTGATAACAACCGCGAAATCACCCGATGTAGGGTCTTACCTCGTGTAAGACCGCCCAGCCGCAGGGATAAACCGAAGAATATGCCATTCTGGGAGGATTGCCGTCTTACACGAGGTAAGACCCTACAGCGGACATTACATTTATTTATGCTATAAAAAATGCTAAATGTTTGGAGGATTGGGAAAATTGTCGTAATTTTGCAGCCGAAATGACGAATAAGTGTTAAAGTTATGCTATATAAGACGAAAAAAGTGCTAATCACAGTATTGACGTTAGCAAGCTGCATGGCAGCTGAAGCCCAGGCAGACAGTACCAAATCATTTTGGGACAATTGGTTCGTGCAATTTGGTGCCGACATGACAGTGCAGAAACCGCATGGACATGCATTCAAGGATGCACTCAGCAAGGGCACATCGTTTGGCGTTGACGTTGCCGTGGGCAAGTGGTTCACGCGCGAGGTGGCACTGCGAGGCAAGCTCTGCTGGGACAATGGTATCATCGACTCTAAGGCCGAATGGCTTGCTCCCTTCAACCAACCGGGAGTTAACCACGACAAGGGAGGATTCCTATCGTTTGTTGGCGACGCCATGCTCGACCTGCATAACGTCTTTTGCGAATACCGTGAGGATAGGCTATGGAATGCCCAGGTGTTCCTGCGCGCGGGTGCCGTATATAATTTTGGATGCGACAAGGGGTCGCCCTTGGTTGGCTTGGGTTTAGCCAACCAGTTCCGCCTGTCGGACAAGTGGGGACTGTATGCCGATGTGGCTTACAACGGAGTGTCGAGCGGATTCTCCATGGATCCGAGTACTGCTACGGGAGTAGGAAATGGCAGCAATATGTATTTCACCCTCGACTTGGGAGTGACCTACAGACTTGGCGACCCCAAGAGGCATAGGTTCGGCAAGGAGACACCCGTCAACTCGTTCAAGAGCGGAGGTATATGGCGCAACTGGTTTATACAATATGGTGTTGACATGACGCTATACAACCCCTGCGAGAAGAGTTTCAAGAACGTGTTCCCCGACGGAGTGACCATGGGTCTCGACTTTGCCGTGGGCAAGTGGTTCTCGCCCTTGGTGGGAGCAAGGGGAAAGATCAACCTTGAGAACTTCCTTATCGAGAACAACAATCTGAAGTGGTTGCCCTACGACGAGGAGAAACACAAGTCAAACTATGACGGAGGCGGCTGTCTGATGGCATATTGCGACGTGCTGCTTAGCGCAAAGCACATCCTCATGGGATATGTTGAGGACGAGAAATGGGACATGTATGCCTTCGGACGCATGGGACTCGGCAAGAACCGCTCTATCGACTCGCTTTCGCCGGTGGTCGGAGCGGGAATAGGAACAACCTACAGGCTTGGGCGTCATCTCTCCATCTATCTTGATACTGCCTATCAAGGTATCACCTCGGAGTTCTTCTCGGGCGTGTCATGGTCGGGAGCAACAGGAGGGCGATTTAATGGAATTTGGGACTTTAACCTGGGATTACAAGTTAAAATATAGAAAAAACTTGGTTAATTGATTTTTTATTCGTATCTTTGCAGCGTTTTTAGATAAAATGGGTTAATGATATATAAATGAATTGATATGTTAGATCAAAGATCAAGGGAAATGTTGTACTTTAAGACGCCGGTGTTCCTGACCGACTTGGCAATACACCTGGCAACACTTGGAGTGTTGCTCAGCGTGATGGAAGAGAGCTATCTTATGGGCTCGGTGTCGTATATCGGATTGAGGATATACGCATTACTTGCTATTGCTTTCGGATGTGCGATTGCGGTGACAGGTCTAAGGTTGCACGAGCGCAGGATCAAGGGGTCGGTAGTAGTATGGAGGGCTGTGAAGCAGACTATTATGACATACATGATGTTCGTCATTCTGCTTGCCTTGGTGTATAAGACAACACCGAGATATTTAGTGGTTGCGCAGGCGTGCGTGACAATGGTGATGATAGCCCTATGGCATTTCGCCTTTAACAAGTTTGTGAGACGCCTTCGCAAGATGGGCTACAACACGCGTCACGTGCTGTTGATAGGTGGCGGAAAGATTGCCACAAGGCTGTGCAAGGAATTAGGCTACGGGCAGGCCATCAGCGGATATAAGATTATGGGCTACTTCTCTACGAAGGAGGATGAGGACTTGTCGAGAGGTTTGGTGTATTTAGGCAACATGAAGGATTTCTTCGAAATGTCGCAGACCATTCGCCCCGACGAGATATTCTGTACGCTTCCCCCCGCCACCTACATGACTGAGGTTGACAAGGTGATCAAGATATGCAACGACAACTTCATCGAGTTTAACTTCGTGCCGACGATGGACGGTTATCCTCACAGACACATGAACATCACCACCTTGGGAAAGGTGAATCTGATTAAGCTGCGCGAGGAACCTATGAACACGCTGAAGTGCAAGATGGTGAAAAGGACGGTGGATGTTATCAGTTCGTTAGCCTTCCTTTGTACGCTTTATCCCTTTGTATGCCTGTTCGTTTGGATTGGCGACATTATTTCAGGAAACAGAGGTCCGCTCTACTTCAAACAGGATCGTACGGGATATAACGGAAAGAGCTTCGTGCTGTATAAATTCCGCTCGATGAAGGTGAACAAGGATGCCGACAGGGTTCAGGCCACCAAGGACGACCCGCGAAAGACGAAGTTCGGCAATTTCCTCAGAAAGAGTTCGATTGACGAGTTGCCCCAGTTCATCAATGTGCTCAAGGGCGACATGAGTCTGATAGGTCCTCGTCCACACATGCTCTTCCACACCGAGATGTATTCGAAGCTGATAGGCGACTATATGGTGAGACACTTGGCAAAGCCTGGCATAACGGGGTGGGCTCAGGTGAACGGATGCCGTGGCGAGACCAAAGAGGTGAAGGACATGGAGAGACGCGTGGAGCACGATATCTGGTATATCGAGCATTGGACTCCGCTATTGGACATCGTGGTGTTCTTCAAGACTGTGATACAGCTAATGCCAGGAAGGGATAAGCAGGCGTATTGAGTCGCTGGGAGTGGGGCGGTCTTACACGAGGTAAGACCCTACAGCGGACCGGGAATGCGCAAAAGGTGGCGGCATAGTGTAGGGTCTTACCTCGTGTAAGACCGAAAAACCGCCGCAGGGACAACCAATGTGGATTACAAGTAATTTAGATTAATATATATAGAATAAGAAAACATAATATAAATAATGATGAAAAGGATTTTGATTCTATTCTCTTTTGTGTTGTTGGTGGCAGGAGTCGCCAATGCGCAGGCAATGAGCGATGAAGAGGTGATAAACTACGTGAAGAGCGGAGTGAATCAGGGAAAGTCGCAACAGACGCTCTACAAGGAACTTGTGGCGCGCGGAGTGTCCACCTCGCAGATGCAACGTATTAAGGACAAGTATGAGCAGCAGAAGGAAAACGCTGTGGCAAGTAAGGGTAACAGCAATGTGGATACACAGCGCGTGAATCCAGAGCAGGCTGAGGACAAGGCTCCCGCACAGAGCAACGACCTTAGTGTTGACGGCCCCGAGGGAGGCATCAAGGTGTTCGGACGCGACATCTTCCATACTGCCAACCTTACCTTTGAACCGAGCCTTAACATCGCCACACCAGTGAACTACCGACTGGGTCCCGGCGACCAGTTGCAGATAGAGGTGTGGGGCGCAAGTGAGGCAAACATCACACAGAAGGTGACGCCCGACGGATATATCTCAATCCCCAATGTCGGACCAATCAATGTGAACGGACTGACTGTGCAGGCTGCCACCAACCGTATCAAGGCTAAGTTGAGCCAGATCTACTCAGGCATGGGAACGACTAACGTCAACCTGAGCACCGACGTGAAGGTGAGTCTCGGACAGATACGCACCATACAGGTAAATATCATGGGTGAGGTGGCACGTCCTGGCACCTACGCCCTGTCGTCGTTCTCAACCGTGTTCCACGCCTTGTACAAGGCAGGCGGTATGAGCAGGATGGGTAGTTTGCGTAATATCAAGGTGGTGCGCGGAGGCAGAACCGTGGCTACAGTCGATGTATATGACTATATCATCAACGGACGCTCTCACTCTGACATCCGACTGCAGGAGGGCGACGTGATTCTCGCCAGTCCCTATGATGCCTTGGTGCTCATAAAGGGTAAGGTGAAGCGACCGATGTACTACGAGATGAAGAGTTCGGAGTCTATCCGCACACTTATCGGCTTTGCAGGCGGATTCTCAAATGACGCCTATCGCGGGGCAGTGACTGTGGATCGCAACAACTCCAAGGAGCGCACTTTGGCTACCGTGGATGACATGAACTATGGCGTGTTCAAGGTGAAGGACGGCGACGTGGTGAGCGTGGGCGAGATACTCGACCGCTACGACAACCGCATTCAGGTGAAGGGTGCCGTGTATCGCCCTGGATACTATGAACTTGGCAAGGACATACAGACCGTGAAAGACCTCATCGAGAGGGCAGACGGACTATTAGAATATGCATTCACCAACCGTGGCGTGCTCCATCGCCAGAACGACGACAAGACACTTGAGGTTATATCGCTCAATGTGAAGGCCATCCTCGACGGTACAGAGCCTGACGTCACCTTGCAGAAGAACGATGTGCTCTTCATCCCGAGCAAGTACGACCTCGAGCAGAAGGGAACATTGGAGATTAGGGGTGAGGTGTATAACCCGAATGTATTCCCCTTTGCCTCCAACACCAAACTTGAGGATCTTATCATTATGGCAGGTGGACTGACAGAGTCGGCATCCACGGTGAGAGTGGATGTGACACGCCGCATTATCGACAAGAAAGGAACGAAGAAGCAGAAGGAGATAGCCAAGACATACACCTTCGGAGTGAAGGAGGGATTTGTGGTTGAGGGTGACCCGGGATTTGTGCTCGAACCCTACGACCAGGTGTTCGTGAGACGTTCTCCTGGATATTCCGACAAGATCAATGTCACTGTGACTGGTGAGGTGGAGTTTGAGGGTGACTATGCCCTTAACGTGCGCAACGAGCGTCTGTCGGACGTGTTAGAGAAGGCAGGCGGACTGACCGAGTTTGCATATATCGAAGGAGCAAGGCTTGAGCACCAGATGACTCCCGAGGAATACCAACAGGCAAAGGAACTGATGGCAATGGTGGTGAGCAACAATAGGGTGGAAGGTAACGACTCAATCGTTGTGCCTGAGGTGTCAACCACTTATCCCGTGGGTATCGACCTAAAGAAGATTTTGGCAAATCCACATTCTGCCATCGACCCCGTGCTGCAGGACGGCGACGTGATAGTGATACCGCAGTATATGACTACCGTGAGTGTGTCGGGATCGGTGCGAAAACCTAACTCGGTGGTGTATGACCCGAAGATGAAACTGAAGGACTATATCAGCGAGGCTGGAGGATATGCAGAGAGAGCACGCAAGAGCGGCACATTCATCCTCTATCCCAACGGTCACATCAAGGAGCTGGGCAGAAATGCCAGTGCAAAGGACATTGTGGGCGGTTCGAAGATTATCGTGCCTCAGAAGGGAAGAAGTCAGTGGAATATCGGTACAACGCTATCTACCGTTACTACCTCTGTTTCTATGTTAGCAGTGATTGCTTCACTTATAAATGCAATGAAATAGTTTGAGTCAGAAAAAGTTATGGACAAGAATGAACTTAAGGAAGTGCTTCTCGAAGTAGAGAAGGAAAAGAAGAATATCGTAAGTCAGACCCAGCCGGAGGGAGAACCTACCGACTGGGTTGGCATGGTGAAAAAGGCATGGGCAGGCAGAAAATTCATCATGATGGTGACAGGTGTGTTTATTGTCTTGGGTGTGATTGCTGCCTTTACGACGACTAAGGTATATACGAGCACGGTTACTCTTGTGCCCGAGTTGGGCAAGTCGGGTTCGTCTTCCTCACTAAGTAGTATAACGAGTATGTTGGGCCTTGGTGGTGGCATATCGGGAACGAGCGCCGATGCATACAATGTGACTGTGTATCCAGAGGTTGTGGCTTCAACCCCATTTATCACCAAGCTGTTTGACATTCGCGTCACCGATCCCGAGGAAGAGATTGACACCACACTTATAGGATATATGACGCGTGAGAAATTCTCGCTGACGGGAATGATTGTGAAACCGATTATGTCGCTGTTTGCCACCGACAGTGTGGAAACATACAACAAGGTGGACGTATTCCGACTGACTAAGAAGCAAGCCACAGTGGTGAAGGCTCTCAATCAGGCTATTGTGGCTGAGGTGGATAAGAAATCGGGCGAGACGACTATCAGCGTGACTATGGACAATCCCGTGATTGCAGCCATCGTGGCTGACACTGTGTGCCGCAACCTGAAGGAGTATATCACGGAGTACAGAACAAGAAAGGCACGCGAGGACTTGGCCAACTACCAGAAGATTGCCGACGAGAGCTATCAGACTTATCAGAAGGCAAGCAGGGCTTACGCCTACTATCAGGACCACAACCGCGGACTGATACTGAATGCAGCAATATCCGAGGGTACAAGACTGCAGAACGAATTGAACATTGCGTCGCAGGTGTATTCGCAGATGAAACTGCAGGCTGAGGCTGCAAGGGGAAAGGTGATTGACGAGAAACCCGTGTTTGCCGTTATCAAACCGGCATCTGTGCCGCTACAGTCGGACAACAGTCGAAAGAAAGTTCTTATTATCTGGACATTCATCGGATTCGCACTCTCATGCGGATGGGTGGTCTTCAAAGACAAAGCCTTGGAAGAAATTAAAAAAATAAAGTAATAAAACAAAAAACGCAGCCTTAAAAAAGGCTGCGTTTTTTGTTTTATTACATTCCTATTGTCATAAATACTGGTATGTGGTCGGAGTAGGTGAGATCCTTGGTGTAATAGGATGTGCCTGCCAGCGACTTGTCGTGCATGATATAGTCGATGCGAACTGGCTTCTTGCCACGATATGTGCTCATGAATCCCTTGCCACACTCCTTGAAACCGTCAACCATATTGTCGCCCATCATCGTGTTATATACATAGGAGTAGGGGACATCGTTGAAGTCGCCCGTAACGATGCAGGGCAGATTGGAATCGCGCATCTCCATCGCCACCATGTTGGCCTGTCCGGCACGGATAATCATACCGAGGGTGTAGTTGCCGTAGATGGCATTGATGAGGGCGTTGTCCTCCACCTTTATTCCCTGATTGCTCAGTTTTGCTGCCTGATGCATTGTGCGACTGAATCCCGTGGTCTCAAGATGGACGTTGAACACGCGCACCGACTTGCCGTTGACATTGATATTCGCCCACATGGCACTGTTGTTGGTCTGCTCAAACAATATGGTCTTCGACCCCGTGATGGGATAGCGGCTATATATAGCCATATCCTCGCGTCCAATAACCATATAGGGGAAGTATTCGCGGTATATGTCGCTCACTTTCTTGTCGCCACTGACATTGGTGTATTCCTGTATGCAGAAGACATCCACATTTTCGCGCTTCATCTCCGCCAGCACGTCCTGGGCAATGAATCCAGTGGCGGCACGGCCGAAGCGGGCGACATTGTAGGAGGCGACCTTTATGCCTGAACCCGTGTTATTGTCTGACTGGAACAGGCCTGGTTGGAAAATTGTTCCGATATATGATATGCAGCATAATATCGTGATAAGGGGGATGGGGGCGATAAACCAATGGCGCATAATCAGCCAATAAACCAACATCAGGATATTGGCGATGATAAACACTGGCAATACATACACACACATCGCCGAAGCCATATTACCCACTGGTGACGAGTCGCCGCCAAACAATCCCACGATAGTGAAGATGCTGACCACCAATTGGAGAATCAGCATCATCATGGATACATATCTTTTCACTGCAAGTTTTCCCATAGCTATTTGTGTCAAATGAATTTCTCTATAGTGTCGATAAGGTGCTCCACCTTGAACGGCTTGGAGATAAACTCGTTGCAGCCAGCGTCGCGTGCCTCTTGGATACTGTCCTCAAAGGCGTAGGCACTAAGTGCCAAAATAGGTGTGGAGGGATTAATTTCCTTGATGATGCGGGTGGCGTCGAGACCGTTCATCTCGGGCATACGTATGTCCATCAAGATCATGTCGGGATGCTCTTCCTCGTTGAGGGTCACAGCTTCAATGCCGTTGCGAGCACGGAGCAAGCGATAGCGATTGTTGAGCACGCTCTGTATGAGTTCATAGTTACATTCCTCGTCCTCTGCCACCAAGATGAGCTTCATCTGACTGATATCCAAACCTGGTTTAGCCTTGAGCGTGCGCGATATGGTGAAGCATGGCTTGGAGGTAGTGTTGTTGCCGGCGTACGATCCGTCGAAGGGGAAGGTGAATGTGAATGTGGAACCCACGCCAAGTTCTGAGCTGACGGAGATATGACCTCCCAACTTCTCAACGATAATCTTGCTGAGAGGCAGACCAAGCCCGTAGCCGTTCTGCTGCTCGGCATCCTTGGAAACATAGGTTTGGAAGATGGAGTCGATGTCCTTGGGGTCTATTCCCGAACCAGTGTCAGCCACTTTCATTGTGATAAACTTTTCGTCCTCTGACACTTGGTAACCAAAGGTGATGCTACCATTGACAGTGTGCTTGAGAGCATTGCTGATGAGATTGCAGAACACCTGTGTAATGCGATTGATGTCGGTGTTGAGAATAACAGTTTTTTGAGGTATCTCAGCCACCAACTTTATTTGCTCGGGACAGCGGAACTTGAATATCTGCTTTATGTTGGCGCACATCTCAGTGAGGTTGGCGGGAGCCTTCTTCATCTGTATCTCTCCTGACTCCACTCTCGACAAGTCGAGTATCTCGTTAATCAGACTGAGCAGACGATTATTGTTGCTCTCCACGATTTCGAGCATCTTCAGACGCTCCTCGGGAGAGTCAGTCTCAGCCATTACCCTCGAGAAACCTTCGATGGCATTGAGTGGTGTACGGATCTCATGGCTCATGTTTGCAAGGAACAAAGACTTCATTTTGCTGGCTTTCTCGGCCTTCTTGATCTTTTCCTCGTATTCCTTGAGCTGCTGCAAAGCTATGTCGCGCTCGTTTGTGGTTTTGGCCAGAAGGTCTTGAGCTTCCTTTAGCTTGCTTTTTAGTGTTTTGATTTCATCTTGATACATGATGCATAGTTCTGCTATTTGTTTCCAGAGTGCAAAGATACAAAGAATAATTAATATTTGAGAATTAATAATTAAGAAATTTACTAATTATCCTTATTTTTAACCTTTTTTTAGGCTCTTTTCGCCTTTTCCCACATACCTGTGGAATTATTAAAGAGATAAGCCATGCCGCGGAATACATTTAAATTCATGAATACGAAGTATTTGCTGATGCGCACTCCTGCTGCTGCCGATGCATAGAATAGTATCTGAAGAATCCAGATAATGGTATATACCATGCCTTCGCCCGAGAGCACCAAAAGGGTGTTGAGTGGTACGAGGGCAAAGAGGCATACAGGGGTGATTGTCCATCTGAGAACGCGGTGGGACACAAACTGGAATGCCACTACGGGATGACGCAGCGGATTCATCAGTGAGCGCAGACGCCAGCAGCTCTGCAGTCCGCCTGCGGCAATGCGTCTCTTGCGCTTGCTCTCCTCGTGCAAGTCGGCAGAGCCGTATTCCATGGCGTAGGCCTTGGAGGTATAGGCTATCTTATATCCTTTTTTTACTATCTCCATAGAGATGATAAAGTCGTCGAGCAGTGTGTCGTCGGGGATGTCGGTCATGAGTTGACGGCGTATGACACACAGTTCGCCTGCCGCTCCCATGGCTGAGTAGAGCTCGGAGTCGAGTCGCTTGAGTGTGCTCTCGTATTTCCAGTAGAGTCCCTCGCCCTGTGCGGCCTCGTCGGAGTCGCTCCTTGCCATCACCTTTTTCTCGCCAGACACGCATCCCACCTTGGGGTCCTGCATAAGTCGCGCCACCTCCCTCACTGCTTCGGGATTGAGCATGGTGTTGGCATCTGTCATCATTACAATCTCGGTGTCGATTTCCTTGATGCCATGCTTGAGAGCTGCTGCCTTTCCGCGTCGTTCGGGAGAATAAATCACCTTTACCTCTGGATAGGCGGAGAGCTGGGCATTGGTGTTGTCGTTGCTTCCGTCGGTCACCCACACAAGGTGAAGGCGGTCGCTGGGATAGTCGAGACGGCGGGTGTTGTTCATCTTCTCGGCAATGATGTCCTCCTCGTTATATGCGCACACCATAAGCGTAACCTCTGGCAGACGGTCGTCGGTAATGTCTGCCAGGGGTTTCGCCTTTGTTGCCAGCCTTTTGACAAAAACCAGCAGATAAAGCACTATGCCGTATCCGGCGTAGGTATAGACAACGATAGCCATACACAGCCAGAATAGTGTAGTCATCATTTTGTCTCTATCTCTTCCTGCATGTCTATGAAGTTGCCTTTCCTGTCGTAGAATTCATACTGAAGGAAGGCTAATTTCTGGCTTGGTATGACATTTATGCCCATACCGTATTTCATCTGCCATTTTCTCTTCATAGAGATGATGCCTTGGTTAATATAGGCTGCCACGTAGGGGTGTACGTGGAGGTTGAATTTCTTAATACCAATCTTGTTGACCATACGGTCGATTTTGCTTTCAAGTTGGTCTGTAAAGAGAATACTCGATTTGATCTTGCCCTTGCCGAAGCATGTGGGGCATGTTTCCTCTACGTTGACGTCCATGGCTGGGCGTACTCTCTGTCGGGTGATTTGCATCAGTCCGAATTTGCTCAGTGGCAGGATGTTGTGACGTGCACGGTCTTTCTGCATGTTCTTGCACATTCGTTCATAGAGCATCTGCCTGTCCTCCGCAAGGTTCATGTCTATGAAATCGACAATAATAATTCCGCCCATGTCCCTGAGCCTGAGTTGCCTGGCCAGTTCGTCTGCCGCACCGAGGTTTACCTCCAGTGCGTTTTGTTCCTGTCCGTTTTCCGCCTTGGTGCGGTTGCCGCTGTTAACATCCACCACGTGCATTGCCTCTGTGTGCTCGATGATGAGATAGGCGCCACGCTTGTAGTTGACAGTCTTGCCAAAGGCCGACTTCACCTGCTTCGTCACGTTGAAATTGTCGAAGATGGGGACAGTGCCCTTGTAGAGTTTCACGATGCCAACCTTCTCGGGGGCGATAAGTCCCACGTAGTCCTTCACCTGGCCGAATACCGTCTCGTCATTGACGTGTATGCCGTCGTAGGTGGTGTTAAACAGGTCTCTGATAAGAGCAACAGCGCGCGATGTCTCCTCGAAGGCAATCTTTGGCCTCTCGGTAGTCTTCTGTACGGTTGTGATGGCATCCTCCCATCTCTTCAGCAGAATTTTCATCTCGCTGTCAAGTTCAGCCACTCTCTTTCCTTCTGCCGAAGTCCTCACAATCACGCCGAAGTTCTTTGGCTTGATGCTCTGTACCAGTTGTTT
>JBJEAY010000375.1:0-2098 GCA_051869575.1 Prevotella sp.
AACAATATAGACAACAAAAGGACTAATCCTCCTTACCTTCCGCCAAGCGGTAGTTCTTTGGCGAGAGACCTGTCTGTTTCTTGAAGAAGGTGCCGAAGGCGGAAGCGTTGGGGAAATTGAGTTCGTCGGAGATTTCCTGGATGGTCTTGCTCGTACTTGTCATGAGGAAGATGGCACGGCGGATGATTGCCTTGAAGACAAGGTCCTGGACGGTGTAGCCGCAGATGCCCTTCACCATCGATGATAGATACTTGGGCGAGAGGCACAGACGGTCGGCATAATAGCCTACACTGCGCTCCTTTTGATAGTGCTCGCTGATAAGGGTAATCAGTTTGACGAAGATGTCGATCTTATGTCCCGAAGCCTCGCCACCCTGCACCACCTTGCGGTTGAAGATTGAGCAGAGGCGATAGGTGAGACTGAGCATAAGGAGCTTGCGCTCATGCCCGTCGAACATAGTTGTCTCAGTGTAACTCGCCGATGGCAACAACTGCGTGTAATCAGCCAAGGCATACTCCTCACCAGTGGCAAGAACAATAAACGGACGGGGATTTAGAGTGGCATACAGGCGCATCATCATCACCGTATTGCCAAGGATGTCGCGTATAGGAGCTATGCGATAGAACAAAAGGGAATACTCAAGGTCGGCAGAGGCACTCTCAATCTGGAAATGCACGTTCTCGGTGAGAAACAGGGTCTCCCCTGCCCTCGACTCCATCTTTTCATCGTTGACATTGAAACAATATGAGCCACGAGTACAGACGACAAGACCGATATAATCCACTAAATAGGATGACATAAGACACAGGGGAAAGACATTGAGATATCCTTCCGAACTGCACACGTCAAGACGCCTTTCGAGTGCGTCCTGCAACACTGACAATCTTACCGAGTCTTGTTCCATAACGTGGGTAATATACGAAAAACGCTGCGAAGATACAACATTTTTCGCAATTACCGCACAATTTTTCGCTTTTTCTTGCATTTTTAAGCATAAATATCACCTGAAACGGAACTTTACTTCACGCGGGACGCGCTCCCAATCCTGAAGTTTTCGCTTTGGCCACGGCACGAAGAGGATTATTCCTGCACAGATGATACAGCCATAGAATGTCCATCCCGCCATCTCCTTGATGGTGGAGATAGTGGCCTGAACCGTCACCTTGCCCTTCAACTGCAAGGCAGCCATCTGTTGGGCTTCGGCATCGGTCTTTCCCTGCATCTTCATTCCGCGAACGGTCATGTCGTAGGTCTTTGCCGTCTCATCGTCCATGCGGTCGTAGTTCTGGGCATAGCGAGTGACATAATACTGCTGGCGATGCTGCAAGATATTGCTATACAAGGCACTGCCTATACCAGGACCGATAATCATACGCACGGTGAGCATGATGCACACCCATGTTGACATCAGCTTGTAAGGCATGCGCTGGTTGGCATAAACAGCGGTACATGCATAGAGTAGCATCATTCCAGCGGCACGGATGATGATGGGCCACTTCATTCGCTCCATCATTCCCGCCGTCTGCACCTCGAAATACATATACACGGCAGACAGTCCGATGAAGATGAATCCCCAAAAGAAGAGCCACTTGAAGTGTATCTTCTTGGAACTGCAGAAGATTGCCATCACAAGTCCGACGAAATATCCCACAAGCACCCAGTTGCCCACTTCGGCAATCTGAAGGTTGTCCATCTTCATGCCCACACTCATGAACACATTGACGAACATGGCACTGGAATTGAATATCATAAGTCCGAGGAAAAGCAATATACCGCCCTGAATACTGCGCGACTTCAATGCCGTGATGAGGAAATACGCTGAACGACGAGTTCTTTCGAGGAAGAGGAACAGCAATACAGAGACAATGCATATCAACGTAGCCAACTGTATTCGCTGGTCGGCATACCAATCGAGCACCTTGCCATATACCATTATATATATAAAGGAAAGGCAAGCGATGGAGAACACCGTGAAATCCCCGAACTTGGAGAAGTTGATGGGAATACGGTTGTTGGGGAACGGATTATAAGGCATAGTGAGCCATACGATAATCACTGCCACACCCAACACTGCAATCATGGCATAATATACATACTG
>JBJEAY010000376.1:0-2096 GCA_051869575.1 Prevotella sp.
CACTATTAGGGCTACAAAGATACCGGCACTCGCAGTGAGCGCCAACCCCTTGGCCGACATCAGAAAACCGCCCTCGCGACCGCCCAACTGCAGGGGCATGAAGAAGAGCATGTTGGCAAAGAGCGACGTGAAGGCGAGGATGAGAATGCTGTCGAGATAATTGGCCGAGGGCATGATGACGAGCAGGATGAAATATATCTCAAGTGCCGACACAATGCGACATGACAACTCGAGCAACACTGCCGAGACGAACGCCTTGGGATTCTGATTGTGGAGAGAGGCTATCTGACTGTCGATAGTGGACAACTGCTCGCGATGGCGCTCGAAGAAGCCTTGAGCCCAACGCTTGACGAGTGGGAAACGACTCAACAGGCTGAGGCAACTGACGGCAATGCCCTTCTTGTAGCCCTTGACGAAAAACCATATCGCCAAGAGCGAGAACAGAGCCACCACAAGAAGGATGACCGACATCGCCACATTGAGCGGATGGATGGCCACATAGAGCAACACGGAGAGAAACCAGAACCAGAAGTGGCTGAAGATGTGGGTCATGGCAAAGAGGATGACCGACGACGAGGCGCGCTCGGTGCCTATCTTCGGCGAGAGCGACATGATGCGATAGGGCTCGCCACCCATCAGTCCACCGGGAGTGGCATAGTTGAGGGCGAAGCCCGACACGGTTATCTTATACAGCCACCAGAACCCCACCTTCTTGCGGATGTCCTCCCCGTCCTTGCCGGCATTGTTGATGATGACATACCATGAGGCGGTGTTGAACATATAGAGGAAAAACCACAGGACTATGACTGCCACAAACCAATAGCCTGCCCTACACAACCCGCTCCACACCTGGGCGAAGTCGAGTTGGGTGATCATCAAGGCAAGGACTACAAGTCCGAAGACGAAGAATATGTTCTGGTATTTCTTTTTCACTTAAACTGGTCTTTGGGTTTCGGTATGTTGAAACGCACCTTCTCGCTGTCGTCCTTCTTCTCGTGATAGAGCTTGGGCAGGGGATTAGCCATTGGCTCGTCGTAGATGGCACGGTTGCGATAGATGTCGATAGCCATGAAGACGGCTTGACGGAACGAGTTCTCGTCGGCCACTCCCTTGCCTGCAATATCATAGGCTGTGCCGTGGTCGGGGGAGGTGCGCACAATGGGCAGACCCGCTGTATAGTTGACGCCATCCTCGACGGCGAGTGTCTTGAACGGGGCAAGTCCCTGGTCGTGATACATGGCAAGCACAGCGTCGAACTTGTTATACTGTCCGCTGCCGAAGAAGCCGTCGGCGGGATAAGGACCGAAAGCCTGTATGCCGCTATCAGCCAACTCGTCGATGGCGGGGCTAATGACGGTCTGCTCCTCATCGCCCATCACGCCATGGTCGCCGGCATGGGGATTGAGGGCGAGGACGGCAATGCGGGGATTGGAGATGCGGAAGTCGCGCTTGAGGGTCTTGTGAAGTATTGTGGCTTTCTCGACGATGCGCTCCTTGGTGATGGCTGCTGCCACATCCTTGATGGCAAGATGGGTGGTTACGAGAGCCACACGCAGACTGCCGTTGGTGAGAATCATGAGAGCCTTGTTGCCCTCGCCCACGCAATCCTCGATATACTCGGTGTGTCCGTGGAAATGGAACAGGTTGCTCTGAATGTTCTTCTTGTTGATGGGGGCAGTGACGAGCACGTCGTAGAGTTCGGAACGGAAATCTGTCATTGCCCTGTCGAGTGCCTTGAGGGCAGCCTCGCCAGCCATAGTGGAGGGTTCGCCGAAATCCACCTTCACCTCCTCGTCGAAGGTGGCGAGCATATTGAGTCGCCCGTCCTTTGCCTCCTCGGCACGGTCGATAATACTAAACTGGGTGTTGAGTCCCAACAGTTTCTTGTGATAGGCAGCCACCTTGGGCGAACCGTAGATTATCGGAGTGCAGAGCTCGAGCATCTCGGGATCTGCAAAGGTCTTGAGGATAACCTCATATCCGATGCCGTTTGTATCACCGTGGGTGATAGCAACGCGTATTTTCTTGTCTTCTTCCATAAATAAGTTTAAATATATATTGTTTATCGAGATGGACTGAGCGTATAGAGCGCAGCC
>JBJEAY010000377.1:0-2090 GCA_051869575.1 Prevotella sp.
GTTGATAATACCGTTGGGCGAGGGCATATAGGTTTTGACAGCACCATCAACGATATGCGACAGACCGCCATTGTATGTACCTGCCCACACCGAACCGTCGGACGCACTGAGCAGGCATACCATGATGTCCGACATTAATTTGCTGTTCTTTGTGTTATATATCTTCTGCTCTTTTGTCTTGGGATTAAAGCAGATGATACCCTTGTCGTTGGTGCCAAGCCAGTAGTTGCCTTTCTGGTCTTCGGCAATGCAGTTGATCACTCCAAGCTGATAGTGGTCGAAGATGGAGGGAGTGCGTGTGCACTGGCTCACGCCACCTTGCATACCGCATATCCACACACTGCCGTCGTTAGTGGCACAGAGGCGGATGAGAGTGTTGTTGGGCACAGTAGTGCGGTTGTCGCGCTCGTTGAGGAACTGGCTCACGGTCTTGGTCTCGTAATCACAGATGACAAGTCCGTCATGGTCGGTGGCAAACCATATTTCGCGATTTCCCACAAAATACACATCCCATAACGCAATGTCTTGAGGGAAATTACTGAAGCCATCGGCCTTGAGCATATCATCCACCGAGTTATACCATTTCTTGCGATCCTGACGATACACCCATTTGCCCGCCGGACTCACCACCCAATAGTCGCCCTTGGGACTGAGCCAAATCTTAAAATTCTCCTTGACGGCTGTTATTTGCTTGCGCACATAGTGTGTGCCCCAGTCAATCTTGCCCGTCTCAGAGTTCAAACAGATGATGTCGCCCGAATTGAATATCACCACCGCACTCTTACCAAGGTCGGCCATCGACGATACATTCACGTCATTACGAATGCCGAGCTTCTCCAAGTCAAGGGCATATTTCTTCACTCTGCCCGTGCGGGGATTATAGCAATAGAAGTCGCCATTGTAGGGTTTCACCCATATATTCTTGCGCGAGTCGATATGAATATACTCGGGATTGCCTGGAATATTGTGCTTCTGCATCCACGCAGCCACATCATAGTCGAAAATCTCGGTGTCGGGATTGAAGATACAATAGTTCACGCTCTGGCGAATCCATATCATACCGTCGGCATCCTCGTAGAGGTCGTCGAAGAAGTCTAACTTGAGCGACTTGTTGGCTGAGGTTTTGGAATAGAATGAGCGCACGCGGAATCCATCAAAGCGATTGAGTCCATACTGTGTGCCTATCCACACATATCCTCGGGAATCCTTCAACACACAGTTGGCTTGTGAGTTGGAGAGCCCGTTACGGGTGTCAATCCGTCGGAATTTCAACTCCGAAAGATTAGAGGCAATGGTTGACATTGTTAAGAATGACAGGAGTGCTACCATCCAGACCATTCTAAGATATTGGCAGTTTCTCTTCATAATCATTTTAATTAGGTATCTATTTTGCCGACAAAGATACAAAACATTTTCGTTATAACCAAATCTTTTACACCTTTTAATACAAAAAAAACCTCTCTGCCCATAAAAAAGCAGAGAGGCCAAACCAAAATGTTACCTAATTACCGATAACAGAACAGAGTTATTTCCATGTTGAAGACTTCACGCCCTCGGTAATTCCGTCGAAGGCAGGCTGGCAGAAGATGCTAAGATTGGCACGGTTGATGATTGTCATCGTGCCCTTAGTACCACTGTTATTGGCATTGTTGATATCCCATGCCATTGGTATGATGCCATTGTTGATGCTCTGTGCGGTCACTTCCTTAAACCATGCCTTCACCGAGCTGTCGTGGATGGCCTGCTCGTCACCAATGCTGCGCCACTGTGCACCATACTCGCCGAGTATAACAGGCACACCGTTGGCATAGAATTTATTGTTGAGACTCTCCATGAGCGGCTTTACAAAGTCCTCGTCGCTATTGTATGTGGCATTGTGACTCGAACCAGTGTTACCCTTGCCCCAGAACCATGCTGCGCCATCATCTTCCTGACCGGCGAAACTCCATGGGTCATAGAAGTGCACCTCCACCATCATGCGCTTGTCAGCCACATCGGTAGGCAGTGTGAAAGCATCCTTTACGGCAAGCGAGATATTGGTTGACGGTCCCTGAACGACGAGTGTGCGCTGGGCATTATTGCCTCCAGTG
>JBJEAY010000378.1:0-11455 GCA_051869575.1 Prevotella sp.
GATCTCATCCTCATCATTAACCGTTGAACCATATTGTGAATTATAGTCTGTAAGAGTAATATCATAATGTGATGCTATGCTATTATTCTTCCTAATATAAAGTATGGCATGCTCCGAAGAAACAGTATTCTCATGAAGACAGACGTCACAATTTTGAGATTTACCTATTAAATTACGACCCAAATACAAAGGGAATATTTCACCAAGTAGCCCTCTGGAAACAGAAAACAACACTCCAACAACAACCCTATTTTGGAGAGATATCATTCTTGTTTCTCCAATAATACCATTATTGACATGCTGATCTTTTGACTGACTTACATTTTGCACAGAGGACGCTAATGGTTCTTCTCCCATTCCTGGGATATATGTCTTTTGACTACCAATTGCATCAGATTTACTATATAATCCTGCATAAAAAGATTCGTCAATATTGGTGTTGACATTGTCATAATCCACACCAGGCACAATTGTTTTGTTCTGTGACATACAAAATATGATTAAATTATACCATTCTAAAAACCATTGTAGTATCACCCATTTTCAAGGTGTCACCAGATTTTAGATTAAAAGCTTTGCCTTTGGCGATTGGTTTCCCGTTTACAAATACTGGGTTATTTTCTTTGGCTGAATTAATCTGATACACCAACTCCCCATTTATCATTACGGTTCGCATGCCCGCATGAATTCTACTCATGGCAATGTCTGGTGTTAATTTGATGGTGGCTGTTCCATCTAAACTTAACCTACCCAAATTGAAAAAGTTTCCATGGGGCAAATTAATAGTGCCAAAATTTTTCCCATTAAACGTTATTTGCAATATGCCCTTAGTTTTTTTCTGAAGTCCAGGTACTAATGACGTTTTTTCAGAAATTCTGAGACTATCTACTATCCTTGTCTTTTCCTCCACAATTGTAGATTCACTACCTGTCGGAGATTGAGGCACATTATTATTTGTTACATTACCAATTTCTGAAGATTTGGAAGATCCCATTGTTTTATTCCTGTTCGCTTCATTCAGCAATATATTAAAAGGTATTGTAAACGAACATTTACGACAATGAAATGTTACAGGCGGTTTGCGAGTGAGATTATACTTACATCCGCAATTAGGACATGTTATTATCATAATTATTATTTTATATACACAATTACCATACTGTCATCAAATTTTCCCCACATTTGCGGGTGTTGCATTCCATTAGTATCACTTATTACACCAGGATTAACATAGTTAAATAATTCTCGCGCAGTGACTTTTTTATCCCTATTTTTGTCTGCTTCACCATAAAAACCTCTAAGGATTCTATTGAAGAAGAATGAGGTGTTCATATCTGTTCTTTCCCATGATACTTCATCAGCACGGCTGGAAGTATATAACATTACACTTGTCTTATCTGTTATTCTTCGAGATGATTCACCATTATGCCCTTTTCCTTTAGGCATCGTCAAACCACCTGAATAACACGCCATAGCAAGAATGATCTTCCTTCTTGCCTTAGCTCTTTTCATAATGTTCTGTATCTCATTGTAAGTAATAATTGACGACATATCTTTAGTTTCGTATGTTGTCAATCCTCCTTGAATGCCATGACCACTGAAAACAAATATTATTTCATCATTTGGTGTGGACTTGGAAAACTCACGTTTTAGAACTGTAAGGATATGATTGCGTGTGGCATTTTTATTGAGCAGCAAAAAAACATGACTTCCGTTATAATTGTAGAAGAATTTTGAAACTGCCTTGGCATCTCCAACCGAACATGGCAACGGAGGTGCAATCGATGGATATTTATATTTTCCAAGTCCAACTGCAACTACATATGTATTTTGAGCATAAGAACAATACAGTAAAGAGAATGAAAATACTAATAGAATAAGAATTCTTTTTTGTAACATAGTTAACTTTTTATTTACCTGTAAATTTGCATCTACAATTATTGTTAGGACACTTGCCCTCTGCAATAATATTATCGTAAATCTTTGCCCCAAAATGATATCCACATTTTGGACAACAATACTTTTTCTTATAGAAACGATCATTATGCTCCTTACGACGGAGGAGATTTTTGTTTTTGATACTAACTATCTGCCATGCAATAATAATAGCAATAACAGTACCTAATCCTTTAATCAAAGTTCCAATTCGGGGATCACCAGCAAAATCTTCTGGTAGCATCGACATCATTCCAAGAGTTACCACCCCACCAAGAGACATTGATGCCATTCGCCACATCATTATACTTGATTGTTGAGCCTCTATTTCCAATTTGTTCTTATTATATAAATCATATATTTCCCTGAGATTACTGATATCGACAGGTTGGCTATTATCAGGTTTAGTATTGTTGATAACTACACCTGTATTCAATAGTTCTTTAATTCTAAATGTATATTTGGCGCCTAACCTAACTATGGTATTGGGGTTAACAACTACTGCACCCGAAATTCGCATAAATGTATTATTGGGGGCAAGAATGTATGTTCCATTAGCTGAATTATGATCTTGGAGGGTCATATTGCCCGTAGTTTCATCAAGACGGAAAATGGCATGTTTCCTACTAATGCTTGATTCTGATAGGACAAAAGGTTGATTGCCCTGCTTCCCGATTAGAATTTCCATTTTTATATTAATAGTATAAATTAGTTCCTTTTGTAACTTATAAAAAAGTTTGTAAAAATTATTTTGTTATATATATAATAAATGCTCGATTGGAACGTATGTTATTGCTGCGGCAAGGATGTCTTCGAGTTGTACTACCACGTGCTTATTGCGCATTATTCTCTTTATGACTCCCTCAACTCCTGCGAAGGGACCAGCGGTGATTGTTACACGCTTGCCGGTATTGCTCAATACATGTTCATTAATGTCAAGATAGAATACATTTTCGTTGGGTAACTGTGCCACTTTCAAGAAATTATCCATTGATTTGTCGGATACAGTAAGGATTTCCTGTTCGTTGTCAATATCTGATTTCCTAATCATATATCTAAGTGGTTCGAATCTTTTGTCATACATCTTTAGACGGGTCAACTGTTCTTGGGTCGAACGGATGAAGATGAGATTAGTGACAGCAGGCACTGCCTTTCGCTGAGGTCCTTCTTTTGTATCTACTATAGCATAGTGCATAGGAAGAAAATTCTCAATGTTTTCTTTGTCCAGGAATTCTTTTACTATTAATTCCCTGCCATACGTCACGCGCATTGGAAACCAATGAACATCCGTAGCCTTAATCATCTTCCTTTAGTTTAGTCAAACAATCAATAGGAGGGGGTCACCGCCCTATGTGGTAGTGCGGAGTCCGTAGTCGAGATGCGGGTGTCGTAACCTTCATAGTTGGCCTGATGTCCAGTTACCTGATATGATGTTTTGACTTAAAGACATAAGAAAAGCGTGGAATCGTCTTGCTGTCCATTCCACGTATCGAGGTTCTTGCATACCTATTGTTGTTGAACAGACAACGTCAGAGCCCACGCCGTATGAGTCGTTACTACACCCGATAGGAGACCTTAATAAAACATCCCGCTGCCCTCAATGAGGGTAGTTTGTGCTTATTAGGTCTCCACGGGACTGATAAAAATCACACCCGTGGCATCTACGTTGCAATGCCCAAGACAACAATATCGGAGATTTGCAAGATTTCGATACGTCTCGAACAGAGCGTCGGTAAACGCCTTTATATGTCTGGACTGTTCCCACCCAAATCCCGCTTCATATAGCTTAGTCGGTGATGCTTCGCTATAGTCTGCACGGCGTGGTCAGCTTGTTAAAGCTAAAAGTCCGACTGCAAAATTACACATATTTTCGAAAAAATAAAAAAAATAGGCAATAAAATATTGCGAATTTAGATTAATTAACAACCGCCGTGTTTAAAATGCAAAAATCGTGCTTAAACGTCATGGCGTTAAGATTTGTTTAGACTTGGTATATTGGTTTTTTATTACCTTGTATTGCGAGAGTCGAAGCGTGTGAGGTGTGAGAGGTTGTCACGGATTTATATATCTGCCAGATACTCGACAACAAGGCAAGTGCAACTGATTATGACAATGAAAAATGTAGTTCAATATTCATTATTATATTATACAAAGTTCCTGTTATATAATCGATTTAATCTTTAAGACATGATATTGGCACTACATAGATACCATCTTCTCGCCTATAAGCATATGGGCCATTAGCTGTCAGGACCATAAGGAATGACGGCTTCTTCATTCTCGTCGTATCTATCTTGTCGGATAAGGCGGTCAACGTTTTGACTCCTTCGGCAATCAGCTTGTCACCACCGAGCTTAATTTCAATGAGACCATAACTGCCATTGCGCAAATGCACCACGGCATCACATTCTAAGCCATTCTTGTCCCTGTAATGATATATGTTGCCTTGCAATGCCTCAGCATAAACACGAAGGTCTCTCATACATAGTGTTTCAAACACAAGGCCAAACGTTTCAAGGCCATATACAAGGTCAGATGGCCCCATACCTAAAGCAGCAGTAGCTATTGAGGGATCAGTGAAATATCTTGTGTCCGAAGTCCTGATAGCTGTTTTTGACCTAAGATTAGGATTCCAAGCCGCCACATCTTCAACCACAAAGATGCGTTTAAGGGCATTGATGTATGAAGCTATTGTATCATTGTCAATACTGTCTCCTTCATTTGCCTTCAAGTCTGCACCGATTGTGGCATAGTTAGCTTGTGCCCCCTGGTGTCTGGCATACGACCTCAAAAGACGATGAACGCGCGACGGATTGCGCATGACACCATCAGCCATTTGAATATCCCGTTGTTCTACTGCATCCAGATAGTCGAATGCCTGATCAAGTGCAATATCCTTGTCCATACCGACAGCCAAGGGCCAACCACCACGACAAGCTGCGAAGGCCACTCCCTCAAAATCAACCTTGGCTATGCCCGCAATGTCTGATTCCTCAAAGAGTGATTTCAAGGACACATCTCCGGATGACTCTCCAGATTCCCACAATGACATCGGACGCATCTTCAGCCATCCAAAACGTCCTGTGCCGGTATGTATCACATCATTCATATTGGCAGGAACGCTTGAACCTGTCAAGATGTACAATCCCAACTCGTCGGCATGGTCGGCCTCAAACCTAATACTGTCCCACAATGTCGGAGCCAATTGCCATTCATCTATCAAGCGAGGCTTTTCGCCTTGAAGCAGGAGATTGGGATTGATAATGGCAAGTTGCTTGTTTTGCTCTATTTTGCCTGTTTCCGACATATACAGCACGCTTTGGGCAATTTGTTCTGCGGTAGTTGTCTTTCCACACCACTTGGCACCTTCTATCAATATGGCACCTTTGCCTGCCAATTTGCGTGTCAATAGTTTGTCAACAACTCGTTGCCTATATACCTTTTTCATACTCAATTTCTTTGTTCTCTGCAAAGTTATATAAAATCCACTGAATATTAGCGCATTAAACCTAATAATTACAGAAATTTAACATACAATTCGGTGGTTTGGCTGATTTTCATTCGGTAGTTTGGCTGATTTTCATTCGGTAGTTTGGCTGATATCTACCTCGCATACTCCATTAGTACGTCCCATACGGCGATGATGTGGCAGATGCTGCCGAGGAGGACGAAGAAATGGAAGACGGAATGCATGAAGCGCTTCTTGTTGAGACTGTAGAAGACGGCACCGGTGATGTAGGCAACGCCCTCGGCGATTATCCAAGAGACGGCGGCGGTGCTGACACTGTCGAGAAGGGGCTTGAAGGCAACAAGAACAGACAAGCCCATGCCCACGAAACAAAAGGTCTCGAGGTTGCTGTGCTCCTTGAGATGGCGGAAGCTGACGATGGTGCCAGATATGGCGCACAGCCATACGAAGATGAACAGGCTCCAGCCCCAATAGCCTTGTTGACGCAAGGCAACGAGGGTGAGAGGGGAATAAGAGCCGGCTATGTGCCAATAGATGGCGGCATGATCCCACTTGCGCAGGCGCTCCTTCCACTTGCTGCGACGCGGGGTGGCATGATAGGCTGTGGAGGCGGCATAAGAGCCGAGCATGCCGAAGAGATAGAGTATCACTCCGGCACGCGCCCATGAGTTGTCACCACGATAGCAGATGACAAGGAACAGGATGCCCACGACTACACCAAGCACTATGCCGGCAGCGTGGGACCATACGTTCCACAGTTCTTCTTTCTTAGTATATCTTATCATTTGTCAGCCAACACGAAGTCAAGTTGGCGTTTCTCTACGTTTGCCCTTGCCACCTTGATGCGTATGGGGTCGCCAAGCTGATACTTGTGATGATGGCGACGGCCAACGAGACAATAGTTCTTCTCGTCGAAGTCGTAGTAGTCGCCGTCGAGGTCGCGCATCGACACCATGCCCTCGCAGTGGTTCTCGTCAATCTCGCAGTATATGCCGTAGCTCTGTATGCCACTGATGTGGGCATCAAACTCCTCGCCTACAAACTCGCCCATAAACTCCACCATCTTGTATTTAATAGAGTCGCGCTCAGCGTTCTGGGCAATGAGTTCCTGGTCGCTGCAATGCTCACAGAGTTCCTCGTAGTGGTCCTTGTTGGCAGAGCGACCGCCCTGCTGATACTTGGTCAGAAGGCGATGCACCATCGTGTCGGGATAGCGACGGATGGGGGATGTGAAATGCGTGTAGTAGTCGAAGGCAAGTCCGTAGTGACCGATATTATGAACACTATATTTTGCCTTCATCATGGCACGCAGGGCAACGGTCTCGATGAGCTTCTGCTCCTTCTTGCCATGGCACTCATCCATAAGAGTGTTGAGGCTCTTCGAGATAGCTCCCTTGGTGCCGGCTGTCTTCATCTTATATCCGAACTTCACCACAAAGCCGCGAAGAGTCTCGAGTTTCTGCGGATCTGGTTGGTCGTGGATTCGATAGGGCAGCGTCTTTGGTTTCAGGCCCTTCTTCACCTTACCTATACTCTCAGCCACAGTGCGATTGGCAAGTAGCATGAACTCCTCGATGAGTTTGTTGGCATCCTTAGATACCTTGAAATAGCACCTTATGGGCTTTCCTGTCTCGTCGATGTCGAAATGCAGTTCCTCGCGGTCAAACTTCACCGCTCCGTTCTTGAATCTCGCCTCGCGCAACTTCTTGGCCAACTTATCCAACTGCTTCAACAACACCTTCTCCTCCTCACTACAAGGTCCACCACCCAATGGATGTTCGGTTGCCTCGCCGCCTTCCAGCACCGCCTGCACCTCTTCATAGGCAAAGCGGTGGTTGCTCTTGATGACAGTATGCGCAAGGTGCCACCTTTTTATATTAGCATCCTCGTCGAGTTCGAATATCACGCTATATGCAAGTTTCTCCTCGTTGGGGCGAAGAGAACAGATAAAGTTGCAGAGTCGCTCGGGGAGCATGGGTATGGTGCGATCGACGAGATATATACTCGTGGCGCGCTTCATTGCCTCCTTGTCGATGATGGAGCCTTCCTTAACGTAATGACTCACGTCGGCGATGTGCACACCCACTTCCCACAGTCCGTTGTCGAGTTGGCGCACCGAAAGTGCATCGTCGAAGTCCTTGGCGTCCTTGGGGTCGATGGTGCAGGTATATACATCCCTGAAGTCCTCACGCTCGGCGATGTCGGCCTCGGTGATCTCCGCAGGAATCTTGTTGGCTGCCTCCTCCACGTTCTTCGGATATTTATAGGGCAGTCCGTATTGCGCGAGTATGGCGTTCATCTCCACGTTGTTGTCACCCTGTTCACCAAGCACGTCAATAACCTCGCCCACAAGATTCTTGTGCTCGGCATCAGGCCATTGGGTGATTTTCACCACAGCCTTGTCGCCCGACTTTCCTCCCTTGAGTTTCTTCTTGGGGATGATAATGTCGTGTACGAAGATATTCTCGGAAGTTATCAATACCGCAAAGTCCTTATCCACACGCAGTTTGCCTACGAATGTCTCGCGTGCCCTCTTGAGGATGGCAGTCACCATAGCCTCCTTGATATGCTTTTGTCGGCGTGCCATGTAAGCCACCTGCACCTTGTCGCCGTCGAGAGCCCAAAGCGAGTTGCGCTCTGCCACAAAGACAGGCTGACTGCCGTCGTCGGGTATGAAACTGTTCTTGCCGTTTGACTTGCGGCGGAACGTTCCCTCCTGCAACTGCGTCTTGGTGTTGAGCTTATATGACGACTCGGTCACCTTGGTGAGGAAGTCATCCCATGCCATCTCCTCCATGATGTCGATGGCAAGCATCTTGAGTGGATGAGTATCCAACTTCAGTGACTTGAATATCTGTTTGAAACTGAATGTCGCATCCGGACTTTCCTGAAAGAAGCGCTGCAGAGCCTCGCTCACCTGCTTCTTGTTCATTCTCTTTCCGCCTTTCTTTTTTCCCATAATTATTAAGATTTAGATGTAATTTTGTGCAAAGATAGTGATATTTTTCTAAATATGTATCATTTTCTATCGTATTTTATAGAAAAATTGTAACTTTGCAACCAAATTTTAATGTTATGAAAGCAAAAGACCGTGAAAAAAGCATATATAGGGTGACATTGGCAGGCAGTGCAGTGAACGTTGTGCTGCTGGTGTTCAAGTTTGTCGCCGGTTTCCTTGGCGGGTCGGCAGCCATGATAGCCGATGCCGTCCACTCGCTGTCGGATTTCATCACCGACGTGATAGTGCTGCTGTTTGTGCGACTGAGTTCGAAACCCGAAGACAGCGACCATGACTACGGTCATGGCAAATACGAGACACTCGCCACGTCGCTCATCGGCCTTGCCCTGTTGTGCGTGGGAGTAATGATAATGTATAATGGCTTGCACAGTATTGCCTTGGCAGTGATGGGCAATCCCCTACCCCAACCTGGAATGATAGCCTTGGCAGCGGCATTGGTGAGCATAGCGCTGAAGGAATGGGCATACCGCTTTACCGCCAAAGTGGGTCGCGAGTGCGAGTCGCAGGCTGTCATTGCCAACGCATGGCACCACCGCAGCGATGCCCTGTCGTCGATAGGCACTGCCGTGGGCATTGGCGGAGCCATATTGCTTGGTGAGAAATGGGCAGTGCTCGACCCCATAGCGGCAGTTGTAGTGAGCGTGTTCATCATCCGCACGGCATGGCAACTCACCAAGCAGTCGGCTGGCGAACTGCTCGAGCAGAGTTTGCCGGCTGAGATGGAACGCGAGATAGAGACGATAGTGGCAAGCGAACCCATGGCGAGCGAGGTGCACCATCTGCGCACACGTCGCATTGGCAGTCATATAGCTATCGAGATGCACCTCAGAATGCCTGGCAACATCACCCTATACGAGTCACATCAGCACGCCACCAATATCGAGCAGGCACTTCGCAAGCGTTTCGGTGCATCTACCCATATCGGACTGCATGTTGAACCATTGAAAATCAACGGCAAATACGTGGCTCCCGAGAAAAAGTGATGAGACCGCTTGTATTCCTATTCATATTATTGTCGTTGCCACTAAAGGCTCATGCCGAAACTGAATGGGAGAAATGGCTCGACGGCATAATGCTCGACGGCGAATATTCGGAGGCTTCGTATGAGGAGTTATACGATAATCTGTTGGACTTGCAGCGCAACGGGATAAACGTCAATGCCGCCACGCGTGAGCAACTGCTCGCCTTGCCTTTCCTCAGCGACCAACAGGTGATGGACATCATGGAGTATATATATCAACACGGCTCCATGAAATCCATCAACGAACTGATGTCGATTGAATCTATCGACTATTCCACTCGCCAACTCCTTCAGGATTTCCTATATGCAGGAGATAAGCCCGACAAGGGATTTCCATCTATGCACAATATTATCAAATATGGAAAAAGCGAACTGTCGCTTTATTCCAAGATTCCCACATACAAGAGAGTGGGAGACACAACCGGGGGAGACTATTTAGGATTTCCCTTCAAGTTTTGGACGAGGTATTCTTTCTCATACGCTGACAATGTGAGAGTGGGCATAGTGGCATCGCAAGACGCTGGCGAACCTTTTTTCACCAACGCCAACAAGACAGGCTTCGACCAGTATTCGGGATTTGTCCAACTCAATGGAATAGGGCGAGTGGAGAGCCTTGTGGCAGGCAGATACAGCATTGCCGCCGGTATGGGACTGACTATCAGCAGTGCATTCAGTCTTGGCAAGACTTCGATGCTGCAGAATATGGGAAGGCAGAGAAATGCGCTCCGCCCCTTCACTTCGGCATCAGAGAGTGGCTATCTGCAGGGAGCGGCAGCCACGATACGCCTCTCCGACAACCTTCGCCTCACTCCCTTCCTATCCTATCGCAAGACCGACGCCACACTAAATGAAGACGGTACGGTGTCGTCGCTAATATACACAGGCTATCATCGCTCGCAATCGGAAATCAACAAGAAGAACAACACCGCCATATCGGTGGGCGGTGCCAATGCCCATTGGACGCATGGCGACCTCTCGCTTGGAGCCACGGCGATATACACCCATCTCAACCGACCGCTCAATCCCAACAAGTCGGCACTCTACAAACGGATATATCCCGAAGGCAATGATTTCTTCAATGCCAGCCTCAACTATTCATGGCTTCATTATCCGTTCAGCGTCAGTGGCGAGAGTGCCATAAACGAGAAGGGGGCAATGGCCACACTGAACACCCTTGGATGGCATCTGTCGCAATACGTGGAACTGATGGGCATCTATCGCTTTTATTCCTTTAATTATTATTCTCCCCATGCAAATGCATTCAGCGAAGGCGGTAAGACACAGAACGAAAGCGGCATATATATTGGCATGAAATGGCAACCCCGCTATGGAGTGGAGATAATGGCATACACCGATTTTGCCTATTTCGCCTGGCCGAGATATGGAGTGTCACAATCGTCGTATGCCAACGACAATGTGGTCAACTGTTCATGGAAATCAGGCAGTTGGCAATTTTCGGGCAGATACCGACTACATCTCAAGCAGAAGGACACGAAGTCGGCTTCAGGCCTTTCATGGCAAGCGGAGCACCGACTGAGGTTGGGGGCTGAATGGACTGGATACGGATGGACATCAAAGTCGCAGTTGGACGTGTCTTCCGCTCCATCGTCATCTTCAAACAAATCCGTTTCCCAAGGCTTTATGCTGACTGAGAACATTGGTTATAACGCAGGCAAATGGCAGTTGTTTGCCGGCGGAAAGTATTTCCATACCGACAGCTACGACAGTCGCCTCTATTCCTACGAGCGTGCCATGCCCCACACCTTCTCCTATCCCGCCTACTTCGGTCATGGCATTCGCTATTCACTTGTGGCAGTATGGACTCCAATCCCCTCACTCCAATTCACTGCCAAGGCTGCCGTCACCAACTATTTCGACCGCTCCACCATCAGTTCGGGGCAACAGCAAATCAATGCCTCCTCGGCTTGCGACATCGAGATGGGATTGAGGTGGAGGTGGTAGGGCAATGCCAATCCTTATTTGTCCACGAAAGTGTTAAAATGACGTTTCA
>JBJEAY010000379.1:0-2088 GCA_051869575.1 Prevotella sp.
TAAAGTTCCAATACCATCTTTATTATCTCATCCTTGTCCATAGACATAAGGACTGCCTTCAATTTAGACTTTGACATGCTTACTCTTTTATCTTAAAAACGGATCAATCGTTGCTAATAACTCTGATTTCTGCACCACACCGCTTGTTCTCCACAGCACTTCGCCGCGTCTAAACAGCATCAATGTAGGCACAGACTGTATGCCATACAGGCTTGCAGTCACCCCATACTTGTCCACATCCACCTTGATGATGCGTATTCTCTCACCCAACACTTCCTTCACCTGTTGGCTTCGCCTTCCTCCTCCTCGCTCAGAAAAGCTCGAGCAAGCTCGGCTCTTCATTCGCTCGTTCGTCGGTTCCAAGATGGGGTGCATCATCTTGCATGGCTGGCACCATGTGGCGAAGAAATCGACCAACCGACGCACGAAGCAAGAGCAGAGACCCAAGCTCGCTTGGGCTATGCCTTGCAAGAAGGAGGAAGACGAAGTCAAGACCAGTTGGTCGTCTGATATAACGTCTTTGAATGTTTCCATTACGATTTTCTGTAAAATTATGCTATTTTCTTTCCTGTTATCTTACAATACTGCCCTGCAAATGTTAAAATCAAGAAGAATTCAATGAAAAACCATCGTTATTTCAAAGAATATTCGTACCTTTGCAGCGCTCATCTATAGATAGAAGGAGTTTCGAGACCCGGTTGCCTTTGATGCAATTCGGGTCTTGCGTTTTATAGTAGTGTCGGCAATCTCTTTCTCATCTTCTTTTCCAGGGCCTTTTGTCCATACTCTTTGTTAAGATGGTATGCAGTCAACAGGTAGAGTTTGTTGTCCATGAATAGTAATCCTTTATTCTACTTCCCTAAGTATTGCCTCTGGAGAAGTTCCCATTAGTGAAATTGCCGACATCTTATGCCCTCCGTTGGCGTTCAACGAATGACCACAGTGATAAAGCCTATCGTCAATAATCAGCCACCGGTCATGACTCACATTACGCCATTTCCGTATGTCAATATGCTCGTCAGGCGAAGGAAACATACGGTCATGTTCTTGTATCAATCTCTGCATACCTGCACCGACCCCTGATGTATAAATAACAGCCTCCACACCATTAGCACGCACATCGAGTATGTCAAGTGTAAGAGCCGACACATATCCATCAATGATTACAACCCTTTGCCTGGCGGACATCACAAGACTTTCCAATGCTGCTCTTGCCGTATAGAAATCTCCCTCAAAGAACACCATTTCTGCGGGAGGTGTCGAAGTGCGTATGAAGAAGTCCAACTGCTCCTGTTGTTTGTCTTGACGTTCTCTGATTTTCTGTAATTCATCGTGTTGGAGAAGAAACTTGCTGTCAATTTTTTGTTCCAACAATTGAATCTTCTGATGGATGGCATATCCACGGATGATGTATTCTTTCAGTACTCTATTCGACCATTGACGAAAGCGAATGCCTTGTTGGCTATTTACACGAAAACCAACAGAGATTATCATATCGAGATTATAGTGGTCAATAGTACGACTTACCATACGATTTCCTTCCTTTCGAACTGTTCGGAATTTCCGAACAGTTGCCTCTTTGGTCAGTTCACCTTGTTGGAAGATGTTGCTGATATGTTCACTGATATTGGCCTTGCTCGATGAAAAGAGCTCCACCATCTGCTATTGCGTCAGCCACACAGTTTCCCCTTCCACCAGCACTTCAATATGAATGCTGTTGTCTGGCTGGTAGAGCACCACCTCTGCTCCGTTACCACTATCCATATTATCTTTTCTTAAAATATTCATTATGTCGTGATTTTGTTGCAAAATTACACTTTTTCTATCACAATGCCAAACAAAAAGTCAAAAACATGCATATATATTCAGAAATCATTCGGAAATAATCAAAGATGCAAGTTTCCCACCTTCAATTCTTCGCCTTCCTGTTCAATGTCACCCCATACTTGTTCAGAATGCGGAACACCGACCCACGGCTGGAAAAGCCACTGACGGCGAAGATGTCCTTGATGCTGTAACCCTGTATATACATGTTGACGATGTTCTGCTCCCTCTCCATCTTATTGACGGCCTTGGGAGTCTTGTTCA
>JBJEAY010000380.1:0-2087 GCA_051869575.1 Prevotella sp.
CATTCTTCATAACATGAACATGAATAGGTTCATGCTCATTAGAATAGAATAGGAATATCAATCCAAAATACTCAAATATCTTTGGCATCGTTCTCTTTTTCGGCAAAAGTACAAAAAAAGAACCAAATAAGCAAGGTATTAATCTTTTTTTGCTTTGATTTATTGTTTATTTGCTATAATCCGTGAATTATCATAAGTCAAAACTCATTTTCACGATTACTTCCCTCGGGCGCAACTGGGTAAGTGAATAGGTCTCTAAGGTATTGCCAAGCACACGTGTTTCGTATCTGGAAGTGCCGATGATGTTTGCAGCAGTTAGTGAGAGTTCCCAATGGGTGGTCTTGTAACTGATAGAAGCGTCACAGAAATAATTTGTGCCAAGCACAGGGTCGCTATTTGTTGACAACTCGTTTTTGAGTGTTATCATCCACGAGTCAGACGGGAAAAGATACAAGTCGAGATGATGCTGCCAATGAGTAGTTGTACCGGCAGACAAATCCTGACGAGAAAGATTTTGCTGACGGCAAAGCTGCATGATGGATTTGCCATCTATTGAGAGTTGTCTTACAGGACAGAGGGAATAATCCACTGACGATACAAGAGTCTGCATCCGTGCATCATTCACGTCATCTCCAACAGCTAACGAATAGTCGCTCACGGTATATGTGGCACTAAGCCCCAGGGTGGATTTTGCCCATCCGAATGACTTGCTTACTCTCGCCATACCACCTTTGGTTGATGTCGCATATTCCTTATCTGTTGCCATCAGTTTATGTATTCCGTTAAGGATACTGCTCGTGTAAATGATATTGCCCGTAATCTGACTGAATATCGGACGCACATTGAAAAACAATCCCGTGATGGGATTTGAGTATTTATATGATATGTTTATAGAAAAAACCTTTTGTGTAGAGGTTTCTCCACGGTTTGTTCTCTGCGACTGATAATTGGTAAAGACAGGAGTGTCTAACAGGCTCTTTCCCATAAGAGGCTTGGAGTCAAGTCGGATGTTTGCTGAAAACTCAGACATGGCTGTCAGTTGCCAGTTCCATCTCAGCGACGGCTCGATCCAAAGCTCATCCAGCCGTGAATCTCCATACGACTGATGTGCATAGCTCAATTTGACAACAGCATCCAGTTTATGCCTTGCAAACAAAAACGACAGCGACGGTTGCCAATATGGCTGAAGCAGCCTGTAGGTGTTCTTCTGACTTTCTTCTTCTGAAAATGCCACGTCGATGCCTTGGTTCCAAAAGTCCATGCCTATTTGATTGTTGAGATAGTGCTTACCTAATTTCAACTTATTCTTCAAGGCATTTTGGGATGTGAGGAATTTCAAGTCCAATTGCTCAGTCATTCCGTTGAGTGTCAGCAACTGTTCTGGTATATAGTTGTATGCGAATGTACTGTTGAACTCATATACATTCTTGGCTTTAGTAGTATGAGAAACATTGAGCAGACCGGAAAGACTGCGTCTGCGGGGCTTGGCAGACAATCGGGTGTAATCCTCGTTTACCATGGCATTACCTATACTTTTATTAAAGTCAATGTATCCCTTCACATTACCCATCACGTAGGTATCTTTTCCGTTGTATTGGTATTTGGCTTCGCCCTTCCACTCGCTCCGGGTATTACTTAGGCTCTTTTCCTCAGTAATTATCGGAAGGTCATCTATAGTGAGATATGTGGTACGGTTATAGCTTTGCATTTCGTTCTTATCGACAAGACCGTTGGTCTGGAGGCGAAGTTCAGAGTCTTTGTTTGTACGCCATAGCCAGTTGCCCGCCAACAAGTGACTTTTGTTGAAGGTAAACCGTTCACTATTGAGATAAGGTGTTGCCACCACTGGCATGGAGACAATGCCGTTATCCTCGCCTATTAAGCCATTTATCGAGGAAGTTAAATCAAGTAGTTCTGCACCGATGTCCTTGCCCGTATTGTTGTTCTTATACATCATCAGTGTCTGGAATTTCTTGTTGAAGCACATCCCAGTCAATCGGCAGTCATACAAGAAATCATCACCATAGCCAAGTCCTATGTCCGCAGCCCCGTTCCATACGGATTTTGCATCGTCTTTCAATACAATA
>JBJEAY010000381.1:0-2082 GCA_051869575.1 Prevotella sp.
AAATCAGGAAATATATTGTACCTTTGCAACGTCAATAATCTCAATTTGGTGTAAAATACGCATATCCGATAATCTCAATTTGGTGCGGTTGACACGGTTTAATAATCTCAATTTGGTGTAATGCAATGAGAAGAAAGATTTACAATAAGATAACAGATAACAAATATGCAGATACTGATTGCAAACGCTAAGATAATGCACGACAGGACTGAAAAACTGCCGTGGACTGAACCACAATTCCAAAGCATCGCCAACCGGATAGCATTGGACATGGCGGGTATGGACATCGACAAACTGGAAAGCGAACTCGATTGTAGCCGCGCCTTGGCTGCCGAGAATTGGCAGCGATACCAGAACTTTTTCATTGCCAAGAAGATGCCGGCAATAATGGCATATAACGGACAGGCTTACAAGCATCTTAAGGCTCACACCCTCGATGACGATGACTTGAAGTTCGCACAAGACCACCTGTGGATAACCTGTTTCCTTTATGGATTGCTCCGCCCGATGGACGGTGTTGTCCCCTACCGCATGGAGCACTGCGTGCATCTGCCTTCAGCCGAAGACATTCCCGTCAACAGGTTCTGGCGCGACACCCTCACCGATGTGCTCATTGACAGCGTGAAGGCCGACGACGGCATTCTCATGCATCTCTCCACCGAGGAATACGAGCATCTCTTCGACTGGAAGCGTGTATGCAAGGAGGTCACCGTGGTGCATCCGCTGTTTTACGTTCGTCAGAAGAATGGGAATCTTAAGATGCAGGCAGTATGGGCGAAATCATGCCGTGGCGCGATGTTGAGATACATCCTCACCAACCGCATCACTTCGCCCAATGATCTTAGCAGCTTTTCGTATGAGGGATTTGAATACACACCACCATTACCTCAAAACCCTGCCGACACTGCCGTTAGGCTGCTGTATGTTAAGCATTGAGCATACTGTAGTGGCTATGTCAATCACCTGCACTGACTCTGAGGAACGGCCTTTGTCGATGTGCCATCCGTAGAAGAGGAGAGGAATATGTGAGTCGTAGGGATTCCATACACCATGGGTGGTGCCTTTCTTGAACGAGGATTCCGACACTTCATATACCCCGGGCTGCATGACGGCTATCACATCACCACTGCGCTTGGCATTATACCCCATCACTATGCGGTCGGCTATTGCCGGAATAACAGTAGTCTGGCGCACCTTCTGATAATCAATGGCCTGCATTACCCTTGGGTCTGATTCCAAATGACGTATAAGTTCCTGCTTCACCGCCTCACGGTCAAGACGATTGCGCTCAATGGCATCAGCATCGAGATAGAAGCGATATTCAATCAACGACTTCACCAAGTCGCAATCGACACCAAAGCGGGTTTTAAGACAATCGTTGACATTCTTCAACGCTTCCTCCTCCGACCACTCTCCCGAAGGAATACGGCGTTGGGCCATCTCGTCGCTGTTATGGGCGGCAGCATGATCGGCTGTGAGGAAAACGAGATAGCTGTCACGACCTACCTTCTCGTCGAGATAGGCGAACAGTCGCGCCAACTCCTTGTCGGTTCTAAGATACACTTCCTCAGTCTCGGGAGCCATTGTCCCAAACTTATGTCCTACATAGTCGGTGGAAGAGAAACTCACCGCCAACATATCCGTAGCCTCACCACTACCCAGGGCATATCCGTCGATAGCGGCAATGGCCAAATCAGCCGTGAGCGATATTCCATCAGGCACATAGCGCACATCCGTGGTGCGATGATGACTGGCATTGAAATCATTGAGCCACTTAGGCAATGAGTTCATATAATATGAAGATGTGATGAACAATCCCGCCGTGTTGTCCCACCAAAAGGCAGCGTCGGCAGAATGTCCTGCAGGCAATATTGCCGCCCTGTCTTTCAGTGACACTCCTACAACCTTTGATTTTGGGTCGGCAAGTTTCAACTGGTCGCCAATGGTAGTGGCAAGCATATTACGTGGCGACATCTCGCCTGCGGCGGTATTGGAGCCTACTGTCTTCACAGTATGGTCATCGGTGCAATACACCTTGTCACGACCAATATAGAAATCATTTCCCGCAATGCCATGCACGGC
>JBJEAY010000382.1:0-2079 GCA_051869575.1 Prevotella sp.
CCAATCTTCCATGGCAATCTCTTCTCGCTGATGCCACGGGTGACAATCTCGCCGCCTATCTCCACCATATAGTTGTCGATGCCCTTGGCACTGAGGAACTTCGCCACCACGTCGCAGCCGTAGCCCTTGGCTATCGAACTGCAGTCGAGCATAATCCTCGGGTCGGTCTTGCTGACACGACCATCGGCGATGCTCACCTTGTGATACCCCACAAGAGCCTTGAGGCTGTCAACCTGATGGCGCGAGGGCATGGCACCGCCCTTGAAACCGAATCCCCAGGCATTGACGAGAGGAGCCACGGTGATGTCGAAAGCTCCATCGGTGGAGTCGGATATTTTCATGGCAAGGGCAAACACGTCGGAGAACATCTTGTTGACCACCGTGTCGCGATTCTCATTGACGGCAGTGATAATCGAACGCTCGTTGAAAGGCGACAGAGAGGCATCCACCTTGGCAAGCTCGGCCTCGATGTCCTTCTGAAGGCTTTTAGGGCTTTGATAGGTGATATGATACACAGTGCCGAACACCATGCCACGGTCGTGCTGATAGGGTGTGGATTGCTGTCGGCTGACGATGATGACTGTGCCAATGACGAGGAATGCCAAAAAGGGCAATTGCCATAGGAGGCGTCTTTTGTTGTTCATGCTGATATTAGATGTCGATTATCACGTTGAAGTTGGCACCGATGCGGGTGTCGCCATATTTTCCGTAGCCGGGGATGTACCATGTGTTGCCGGCAGAGCAATCCTTATGGCTCAGTCGGCGCTTGTAGCGCACGCACCATCCCGCATGTATCGGTCCGAAGAGTTTGGCCTTCAGTCCCACCACAATCTCTGCCCAATGCTGCGAGCACGTTTCGCCATCTATAACGAAAGCGGCGTCGTTGCCCCAGATGGGGTCGGGGGTGGGAGTGCGCGACATATCCACCTTATATGAGGTGAAGGCATATCGCAAACCGGCATACACGAAATTAGGCGTGTGCTTCTGCTTGGCGAGGTTGAGGTCGCAACCGATGCGGAAATACGGAGCCGAGGTCTTGTAGTAGTTGCCAGTGACAATGTCGTCGTGCTCGGCGCTTCCTATACCTATTTCTATAGTAGGGAAATACTGGTTGTGGAGGTTGGCCTTGAGCGCAGCCTCGTATTCGCCATAATCGCTGACGGCACGGATGACAGGTCCGGCGATATCCACCGACACCTGCAAGCCCTGGAAGAAAGCCACGGAGTCCTTTTGTATGGCAAACAGTTTGCCCTGTGCACGCATATCTGCACTGCCGCCGAAGGCAAAAGCCACGGCAAGGGCGAGCGAGGCGCACAGGCGTCCCAACGCGCTATCGCTTGGAGAAATAAATCCTGAAATGCTTTCTTTCGGTGTCATAATCGACGTTTGGATTGTTGATTACTATGGAGTCGATGAAGAAGTGTGATGTCTCCACCGACGTGATGGTATGAAAATAAGCCACCTGGCAGTCAACCGACTCAAAGCGTGGAGTGTTGGTCTTGTTGACCAGCACATAGTCGAGGCTCCACTCAGTGTTTTCGCCCTCGGGCTTGAGTCCGAAGTAGAACGTGTCGCAGGGGTTGACATAGCTGATGGGCAGACTGAACGAGGTGAGGCCCACGCCGCGATTGAAGACGATGGTGTCGCGCCCAGAGGCAGTGAGGGTGAGCACGCTGAGGGTGTCCCTCAGTGTGTCCACCTCTCCGTTGCTCTTGTAGAGGGCGTAGTTGGTATATACCGCATTTTGCACGGGGCAGTCGATCGACGAGCAGGCACATACGACAATGGCGGCTACAAGCGCAAGGATTATTCTCCGCATCTTATCTCCTCCTCAATCTGGTAGTCGTTGCGAGTGCTCGACGAGCGGCTCACGAGGTCGCCGATGAATCCTGCCAGGAATAGCTGCGTGCCTATCATCATCATCGTGAGCGAGATGTAGAAATAGGGCGAGTCGGTGACGAGACGCTGCTTGATGCCATTGGCAAGGCAGTAGAGCTTGTCGGCTCCGAGGGCAAACGCCGAGATGAATCCGATGATGAAGACGAGGGTGCCGAGGAATCCGAACACATGCATCGGCTT
>JBJEAY010000383.1:0-2079 GCA_051869575.1 Prevotella sp.
TCTGTGAAACCATAAAATAGGATGGTACTTGACTTAACCTGCTCCAAAGAATATAATTCTTTGTCCGTCATAATCCCATTTATGGCATCCATAATATGCTCCAAACGCCCTTTGTCTTTAATTTTTTCTCTCATAAACCAATAATTTATCTCGGTTAACTGATTCTTGCGCGAATGGGAGGAGCCTGCCGGATTCTACCAAATCGACTTTTCGGTGTAGCAAGTCCTCTAATCCAATCATCATTCCAGCAATACGCATCAAGGAAATACGTTCATTCATACGGTCGTATTCCACAAGAATGTCAATGTCACTGTTGACTGTTTCCTCTCCTCTCGAACACGATCCGAATAGCCAAGCTTTTGTGATTGGCTGCCCCATACAGAAATTCTGTATTTTGGGTATCATTTCTTGAACATCCTTGCTAATCATAACTCATATTTTGATTATTTTTGGCAAAGATACGCATAAACTATGAATTATCCAAATAAATCTAAAAAAAATATGCAAAAAATGTTTTATGTTGTGATTTGGATGATATATTGAGGCGTATATCCCGGAATGTAGTTTGTTAAGTGACAGAAATTCGTTTGCTAACTCTCATAAGATCTTTTGCTATCTAGCAAAATATCTTATGAGAGCTGGCAACATATAACAAGGACGGTGATATTGACACAACAAGAATGTGCTTTCAGTTATCACAAGAACGGTCTTCGAGATATGGCAAGAATAGTCTCCATATAAATAATGAACGTACGAGTGTTATGACTTTGCCTCACTAAATGGTGAAGCGAATATAAGAGCGGTCGTCGAAGGAGGTGAAGCCTTCGCTGAATGCCTTGGTGGCAACAAAGGGGGCGGAGGGATTGGCTCCGATGTTGAGAGGGTCGTTGGCACGCTGTTCTGCCAATTCCGCCTCCGACTGGGCAAGGGTGGGGCGGAGGACGGGATAGCCGTCGGAGGCAAGGACTATTGTCCATGACTCAAAATCGAAGGTGAACACCTTTACCTTCTGCCGTGGTATCTTGAAACCGTCAACCACGGCATAGTCGATGTTCTGACGCTTCATGGATTCGAGCATCATGGGGATGACGCTCTTGCGCGCCACATCGTCGCAAAGGAGGCTTTCGATGGTGGCCTCGCCGCTGGACAATAGTTGGCGTGCCTTTGTGGCCCTGGCATTGGCCACTACAGACTCATAGGGCTTGGGATTGTCGAAAAACTCATATTCGGAATCGGCGCAGCCAGTCTTGCCTACAAGACACTGGCAGTCGCCGATTATCCATAGTTGACGCTGGAGACGGCTATAAACTATGCACGAGGCGGTGATGCGCTCCTCGGGATGCTGGGCATAGAAATCAATGCGCTTGGCTGAATATTTGCGGCGCACTGCCTGACTGACACCCTTGAGGAAGGCATCAACGGTGATGTCGGCTGGTGCCTTGCGTATGAAGCGTGATATGACCTTCATACACAGGCGACCGTTGGAATACCAACGCGACACCCTCTCTGACGCCTTGCTCGTGCTGCCATCGATGACGGCTATAAAATTGTCGGTAACGACAATTCCGTCCTCAGGCTTTTTCTTGGGGTTCTTGCTTATTATCTGCTTTTCGATTATCTTCATTCCTCGTCGTTCTCCTTGCGGTCGTCGATATTATCGCCGTCGGTGGGCTTCATGTCCTTCTCGAAGTCGGTGATGCCGTTCTTCACGAGGATGTCATACCACTGGATGAGTTTCTTGATGTCGCTATTGTGCACACGGTCGCGGTCGAACTCGGGCAACACCTTGGCAAAGTATTCGCGGAGCTCGTCGCCGCTGGCCTTGCGGAAGTTGATGCTGGCAGTCTTGCCTTCTTCGAGGTTCTTCATGTTGGTGAGCACCTGCCACAGGGGGACATCGTCGGTGTCGGTGTACATCGCGATGTCGGCGAGAGAGGTGACACGATCGGAAGCAAATGCGGGGATTCGCTTGTGGGTGTCGTCGAGAGCCTCGACAATGAGACTGTTGGTGGCTCTTGACACCAACTTGTAGAGTCCGGGCTTGCCGGAGATTGCTAATACTGTCTGTAACATGTTTTT
>JBJEAY010000384.1:0-2067 GCA_051869575.1 Prevotella sp.
AAATGCATTACTGGTTCTTTCATGTCTTTTTTGCCGCAAAATTACATATTATCCTTTTGCCATGCAACCATACGGACAAATAAGACACTAACCAAAAGGTAAGTTTGAATATTAAAAAACATAAATATTTATTATATAAACAAATGATAATCAACAATAGTTACTTCAAGGTTACTTACTTCCCCGGATGTGCCTTCTTGCAGGAATCGGGAATAATTAGTACCTTTGCAGCGTCAAATCAACATTAGAAGAAGTATTATTATGAACAAGGCAGAATTAGTGAAATCGGCTGAGGGCTACAGCGTGGCCACAGTGGGAAACCTCGACTCTTTCAAGGGCAAGGCATTCGTGAAAGACATATTGGGAACTACATCCATTGAATTGTCATTCGGCACACTCGCCCCTGGAGCCAGTATTCCTTTCTTCCATCACCACAAGCAAAACGAGGAAGTATATGTGGTGTTGAGCGGCGAGGGAGTATTTATCCTCGACGGCAAGGAGGAGCCAGTGGCATCGGGTAGCATTGTAAGAGTGGCTCCCGGGGTAAGTCGCAATACAAAGTGTACGGGCGATGTGCCATTGGTATATATTTGCATTCAGGGTAAGGCAGGTTCACTGGAGAAATACACCATGGCAGATGGTGTGGTAGAACAGTGAGTAGGAGGTGCGGTGTCCCACCGCACCATTCATAAGGAGCATATGCAGTGAGACACTGCATCTCCTATGAAAAACATGGCGGGAAAGGCAATAAAACTATTGCCTTTTCCGTTTATATCTATATGAAAGAAAATAAAAACATCTGTATGGGCGAAACATTATTCCCCGATTGCCCAGTGCGCAACATTCTTGCGAGAGTGGGCGACAAGTGGTCGCTTTTAGTGATGCATGAGTTGCTCATACATCCTGCACCCATGCGCTTCACCGAACTGCGCAAGGCCATTCCCGACATATCCCAAAAGGTATTGACAACAACACTGAGAAACCTCGAAACCGACGGATTCCTTGTGCGCACAGTCTATGCCGAGGTTCCTCCTCGCACAGATTATACCATCACTCCCCGCGCCCACTCGTTCATGGAAGCCTGCCGTCCCATGGTGAAATGGGCGATAGACAATTTCGCGGCGATAATGAAGGACAGGAACAGCTAACGCCTAATCTTTATATGCGTTGCCCTTGCCCAGAGTTCCTCTAATGGTCCTCTGCGGAAACGGCTTGTCCAGAATCGGCAGAAGTAGTAGAGGCATATGCAGAACAAGATGCCAAGAACGAAACTCATCCTATGGTGACTGACAGTATAGAGACCAAGTCCCCAGTTGTAGAAGATGAAACCGCCGACGATGCTCTGCAGGAGATAGTCGGTAAGACTCATCTTGCCAATGCACTCAAGGCGCGAGATGGCTTTACGCATAGGTGTGGTGTAATATAGCAATGTGATGCTACCAACATAGAATGTCATCATGGAGAAATTGCGCCATGCAGTGAGCTGAATCTCCAAACTCTTGCCAATGCAAATTGGCAACTCGTCAATTGATATGGTGAGAAGCAGCACTTGTGTTATGGCAAATACCAACAAGGCAACTATCATTGCCTTCTTCCAAAAGCCAAGATTGCCATTCTCATTGATGAAGAGACGCTTGCGCCCCAAGAGCATACCTACTACAAAGAGCATAAGAGTCTGAGTGAGACGACCATTTTCTATTGCCCAACCGAAGTTAATGGGCAGTCCCGTAGTCAAACCGGCTTTTGCCACATTGAGGAAAGAGCCATTGGCACATGCATCGTAGCACACTCCCCACAAATGTCCATAACCAAGATCCATTGGCATTGCATCTGGGTTGAGCAGTCCCTTGACGATGTAATATATTTCAATGGGTTGCACGAACAATAAGACTGCCACCACAACCAACACCTTATCGGGAGCCTTAACCAAGGATATTAGCAATAGTCCGAGAACTGCGTATGTGCAAAGTATGTCGCCATTGAAGAACACCAAGTCGAGCATTCCCCATCCAAAAAGCAACAACATTCGCCATGCAAAGCGCAAGCGGAAGTCTTCGCCACGTTTCT
>JBJEAY010000385.1:0-2064 GCA_051869575.1 Prevotella sp.
TCGACTTGCTGATAGTCGGGATATGGGTGACGGCGGTGTATGCCGGGGCAGGAATGGACATGCAGCTGTATATCGTGGTGGCGGCATGCGTGGTGATAGTGTGGGGATTGTATTTCGTGTTTGAATGGAATGCCGGTCACGACACGCGGTTCTTCCACTTGCTGACGCACGTGAGTCTTGCCACGCAAGTGGGCAACAAGCGGTGGTGGAGGATTATTCAGTTGACAGTTGATAAAAATAAAAGGAGATAACGCGAGTTATCTCCTTTTATTTTATTTTCCGTATTTCTCAATCAAGACATCGGCCTGGGCATCGCCGAGCTCCTTGGCCTTGAGGAGATTGGCTACGCCCTGCGCCTTGTTGTTATTTAGACATTGGGCGAGACCGAGGAAGAGATAGCCGTCGCTGGCGTCGGGGAAGAGACGTATGCACTCCGAGGCTGTCTCGATGGCGAGGTCGAGCAGGTGAACCCTTATCTGCAGGGATGCCTTCTCAGAGCGATAGAGCAGGATGTCGGGCGACTTGTCGATGGCCTTGTCGAGGTCGTTGAGAGCCTGCTGGAAGAGGCGCGCCTTGACCTCCGCCTGAGAGCGGATATAATAGAACTCGCCGTTGACCTGGGCTATCATGAGATTCTCGTATTCATTGTAGTCGTTGACGGCAAGGCGGTATTTGCCCGACTCGGCGAGAGCCTGCGCACGGGCGTAGATATAGGGAGCCGCCTCCTTGAGATAGGGCTTGGAGAACGTGGCCACGGCACTGTCGAGAAGGGCGAGACAGGCGGTGGTGTCGTTGAGTTGCTCCTTGCAGCGGGCTGCGCCATAGAAACATTCGGCTGTGCGACCGCCCTTGCCGATGACATCCTGGAAGGCGGCATAGGAGTCGGCATATCTCTTGCACGCAAAGAGCAGTTGGGCCTTCTGGGTGAGATAGGGCAGTTGGGGGTCGAGGGCAACAGCCTGTTCGGCCTGTTCGAGGGCTTGCTCGTAGGACCATGCATGCGACGCACTGTCGTAGAAGTAGATGAGGTTCTGATACATCATCTTGGCATAGTTGTAGCGAGCCTCCGCCTTGTCGGTGGCATTGTCGATGGCGAGTTTCATGTATCGGTCGGCCTCGGGATAGTTGTCCTGTGCCGCCATTATCTGAGCCTTGTAGCTATAGCCGTCGGGAGCCTGTGGGAACTTGGCGATGAAGTCGTCAACCAAGCCTACAAAGCTCTGGGCATCGCCCAATGTGCTGGCGAGATAGAGAGTGAGAATGGCCTGGTCGAGTTCGTCGGGAAGGTCTTTCTTGATGGATGTGGCTTTGAGAGCCGGGTCGTTGAGACTCAGTCCCGTCATCTTCAGACCGGTGGCGAAGGCAGCGCCGACGGCATATTGCGTGGTGTTGTCGTCGGAGGATGACTGCTGCTGTATGCCCACGACATCGCCATTGGCATTGAGATAGGGACAGCCGACGGTGTTTTCGGGGGCAGTGGCTTCGAGAGTGTAATAGTCGTAGTCGTTCTGCACCTTCTGCACCGACTTCACCTTTGCGGCGGTGCAGCTATATGCGTTCTTGGCATTGTAGGGCAGCAGCCACAGCGAGGTGTTCTCAACGGCGGCAGGGGCAGTGCGCAGTGTCTGGCACTTGGTGGCATCCACCCTGAACTTGGCGATGTCATACACGTCGTTGGCACCGATGATGCTCTTCACCTCGTATTCCTTGCCCATGGCGTCGATGACGACTGCCTTGGCGGCACCGCGGAAGGGGGTGTAGCTGCTGACGGCAATACCGTCGGCTGTGATGAAAAAGCCATTGCCACTGCCGATGAGACTACCGTCGGCATTGAATGTCTTTAGTGTGAACACGGCCTTTGAGGCCTTCTTTACCCATTTGTCCGGTTGGGCATTTACCATGCAGCACACGCAGGCTGCAAATAATATCATAATAATCTTCTTCATAATCTTTAATTTTTTAATTTCGCGAAGCCACTTTAATTTTTTAATATTTTAATTCTTTAATTTCGCGAAGCGACTTTAATTCTTTAATTCTTTAATTCTTTAATTTCGCGAAGCGACT
>JBJEAY010000386.1:0-2064 GCA_051869575.1 Prevotella sp.
CGATCTTTCATTTATGGAAAAGACCATAGACATAGACAAGATTCTGAAAGATAAACTCGGTGCGAAAGCAAAATTCGTGCCGCGATTCCTCGTTTCGTGGCTCAAAAAGACCACACACGAGGACGAGGTAAACCGATATCTATGGGAAAGCCGGCACGAGACGGGCACCGAGTGGCTTGAGGAGTGCGTGCGCTATCTCGACATGACCCTCAAGATTGTCGGCGAGGAAAACCTGCCCGACAAGAACGACGGCAAGCTCTACACCTTCGTCAGCAACCATCCCCTTGGCGGTGCCGACGGTGTGGCTCTCGGCTCAATCATAGGTCGCCACTACGACGGCAAGTTCAGGTATCTTGTCAACGACCTGCTGATGAACCTCCCTGGATTGGCTCCCCTCTGCATCCCCATCAACAAGACAGGCAAGCAGACGCACAACTTCCCCGCCATGGTGGAGGCAGGATTCCAAAGCGACAACCACATACTCATGTATCCCGCGGGAATATGCTCGCGCCGACAACCCGACGGACAAATACGCGACGTGAGATGGACAAAGACATTCATCGCCAAAAGCGTTGAATACCAGCGGGATATTGTGCCCATACACTTCGGAGGACAAAATTCCGATTTCTTCTACAAGTTGGCAAATTTCTCCGACAAGCATATTAAAAAGGTGAACATCGCCATGCTCTTCCTCGTTGACGAGATGTACAAGAACGTGCACAAGACATTCGAGGTGAAGATAGGCAAGCCCATACCTTGGCAAACCTTCGACAAGTCGAAGTCGGCTATTGAATGGGCACAGTATGTAAAAGACATCGTTTACAAACTATAACATTATACAACCAATAGAATAAAAAAAGACCCCATAGAGATGGAACAAGAGATTATCAAGCCCGTTGACAAAGAGCTGATCAAAAGTGAACTCACTCCCGAACGACAGCTCAGAATGACCAACAGAAGTCATAACGAGATATACGTTATCGACGCCCACAATGCGCCCAACACCCTCAACGAGATTGGACGACTCAGGGAGATAGTATTCCGCGAAGCAGGCGGCGGAACGGGCAAGGCTCTCGACCTCGACGAGTTCGACACGATGGACAACTGCTACAAGCAGCTCATCGTATGGAATCCCGAAGCCGAGGAGATTATAGGCGGCTACAGGTATATCCTCGGCACGGATATCGACATCGACAAGAACGGGCAGCCCATTCTTGCCACAAGTCACATGTTCCACTTCTCCGAGCGGTTCATGAAGGATTACATGCCCTGGACCATCGAACTGGGTCGCAGTTTTGTAACCCTCGAATATCAAAACACGCAGAAGAACCCGTCGAAGTCGCTCTTCGCGCTCGACAATCTGTGGGACGGACTCGGTGCCCTCACCGTGATACAGCCCAACGTGAAGTATTTCTTCGGCAAGATGACCATGTATCCCTCTTACATCCGCAAGGGACGCGACATGATCCTCTATTTCCTGAAAAAGCATTTCGAAGACAAAGACAACCTCATCATACCGATGAATCCGCTGAAGATAGAGACCGACCCCAAGGAACTTGAGGCACTCTTCAGCGAGGAGTCGTTCAAGGAGGACTACAAGATTCTCAACCGCGAGATACGCCGACTTGGCTACAACATCCCGCCACTTGTGAATGCCTACATGGGACTCTCCCCCACTATGAAACTCTTCGGCACCGCCATCAACGACGGTTTCGGCGACGTAGAGGAAACGGGCATCCTCATTGCCGTCGATGAGATTCTCGAAGACAAGCGCATGCGCCACATCGACACGTTCATCAAGGAGCATCCCGAGGCAATGCAAATCACCAGCGGAGCCAACAACGTGATATACAAAGAGAAATAAACATTAATATATATAAGAAAAAAGGGGAGATCATCAGCGGTCTCCCCTTTTTTATATAGAAACGAACTCCCATTTTCACGCCACTGCGCAACTCACTCATGCCACTGCGCACGAAATACCCAATGCGGTTCCCACTGCCGCCAATATTGCCGATGCAAGGTTCCACATAAACTTTATCAACCTCGACTTATTCTCCTGTG
>JBJEAY010000387.1:0-2058 GCA_051869575.1 Prevotella sp.
AGTATGCAAGAGCTATGGCAGGGGAAGTAATGCTGTTCTTAAAGAGGGAAACCAAAAAAGAAAGATACCCACCAAGTTCAGAGGAATACTGTTGGTCACGAATAATCACATCATATTCGTCAACAACAAAAACAAATTGATCTCCTGTCGAAGAATAAATCTCCTTGATGGCCTTTGACAGCGATGTATCATCTGCCAACAATACGGAAGGGTATACTTTTCTTAGTTCAGAAACTATTTCTTTGTTTATATACTCTGTAACAGACTTATCCTCTTTGTTAGTCACAACATCATTCATATCCAGTTGGATCACTGTGTACTTGTTGATATTCTCTTCAAAAGATGGATCCTCAGATATCTTTAGGTCAGAGAATACTTCATGGGAGTCGCAGCCTTTGGAGTAATAAGCTGCTATCATATTTGCAGCCATGGTCTTACCAAAACGGCGTGGGCGGGAGACACAGCAATAGCAGTTTCTTCTATTAATCTTGGAATTAAGGACCTTGATCAACATAGATTTATCCACGTAGAAATCATCATTAATATCTTTTTCAAGGTTCATTATACCAGGGTTTACATATGTTCCCATATTCTTTTACTCCTAATAATTATAATAATATAATAAGGTCCAAACTAAAACATCAAAAAACTCGTTGTGTAGTCAGGATATAAGAGAATCAAATGTTGATGATAACAAAATGATCTATAAACTCATGGAAACAGATGACAATGCTGAAATTTTTCACAAAGACAAAATGAATCGTTGGAGAAAAAAGACCATTGCATTCAGAGTCAGCAATGAAGAAAACAAAATGATTGATGAAATGGTCAGTATGTCAGGAATGAAAAAACAGGATTACCTCACATCCAACATGCTTCAGAAGAATATAAAGGTGACTCCTAATGTCAGAATGCTCAAAGGGCTTAAGAAAACTCTAACAAGCATGACAGATGAATGAAAGAGAACCGAAGACGAATACACCATTGACGAAGAGCTGATGTAGATGATACCCACCGCTCTTTCAATCATAAAAAAAGGAACAAAACGAGGAGATTTCAGGGAGATTTGTGGCTCTCATTTTATGTTTTGTACTTGTTATAGAAAGGAATCATCAAACCCCTCTGTTCTTCTTTTCCATCTCTTCGATTATTAATGTAGCAGACTTTTGATTTACGCATCCAGAACAGCGTCCATTAACATCTTTTTGATTCTTCCCTTATGCCTTCAACGCCTCCAATGCATCCTTGTCGATTTATATGGATATCTGCTGCTTTGTAGGAACAGTTAGATACCATTCAGGGTGAGATTCATGTGCAAAGCGAGCCCTTGCTGCCTCAGTCTCTGTAATCTCAGGTGAATCATCATCCGAAGCTGGAGTGATTGCTGCAATTTCCATTGCTCTTTCATCTGGAATTATCTTTTCTTTTCTCATAGTAAACCTTTTCAATTGATCTATAACCGTTCTAAAACTTAAAACTCTTAGCCGCTTTACTCTCTCAAATTCAAAATATTTACTCGAATTACGTCATCAAGCTGTTGTGACTTAACCATATCGATGCAATCTTGTTTTATCAAGCCTTTTCTATTCTACAAAAATGTTCCTTTGTCTTTGAATCATAGCTAATGGCAACAAGTATGAGGTTGTCTTTGTACTTCTCCAGTGCTTCGGGATATTTTCTTTCCCTTATCTGGTCTATGGCAGTATCTGCACCATCATCTTTCTTAAGTTCGATGATGATGGCAGGGACATCTGCTTTATAAGGGATAAAGGCTACGTCGGCAAAGCCTTTTCCTGCAGGAAGCTCGTTAATAATTGCATAGTGGGACTTGGCATAGCAGTAAGCGAGGTGGATTGCAGATTGGAACGAGCCTTCATTGTTGTATTGGAGGATACTGCAAGCCTCTGCGTGGGCCTTGGCCACTCCTTCGGCAACGGCTTCCTCATCTCCATTCCAAGTAGCCTCCAACAGTCTCTTAGAGTCTCTGATAAGTTCCACCACACCCTTATAATCGGGAGTGTCCTCAATTGCAATCATCCACTCCTGCAAGAGCTCATA
>JBJEAY010000388.1:0-2054 GCA_051869575.1 Prevotella sp.
CTGCTATCAATGGGCGACGAGTGGCAAAGGGAGAATCTCATGAGGTTCTTCAAGACTGGCAAGGGACAATACGGCGAGGGCGACAAGTTTATAGGCATTAAGGTGCCCGACACTCGCATTGTCGTCAAGGAGGCACGATTGCGGGTTCCTCTCGAAGAGATTGATATTCTATTGAAGTCCGAATGGCATGAAGTGAGACTCTGCGGATTCCTCCTGCTCGTCGAGGAGATGAAGGCGGCTCTGCCTAAGGCGCGTCAGGTGCCAACGGTGAATGCCGAACGACGCGAGGAGGTTGCCCGTTTCTATCTGCGTCACGCACGCAGAGCCAACAACTGGGATCTCGTCGATATGTCGTGCCCTAAGATTCTCGGCAAGTGGTTGCTTTATCCGCAGGCCGACGGCTCGATGCCCGACCGCAGAATCCTCTACCGACTTGCAGCAAGCTCCAACCTATGGGAGCAACGCATAGCCATGGTGACATGTTGGATGCTCATACGTGCCGACCAATACGACGACTGCCTCCGCCTCGCCACTATTCTTCTCCCCCATCCCCACGACCTCATCCACAAGGCTGTCGGTTGGATGCTTCGCGAGGTGGGCAAGCGCGACATGCCCACGCTCGAAGCCTACCTCAATGAGCATACCCGCGAGATGCACCGCACAACCCTCAGATATGCCATAGAGAAAATGGATGAGAACAAGAGACAATATTATATGAAATGAGAAAGATAATTGACTGTTTCAGGCAGGCGATACCTACATCGTGGAAAAGCACCAAATGGCTGCTCCAACTGATGATACCTATATCATTGGCAGTCACTCTCATGCAGCATTTCGGAGTGCTCGCATGGATTGCAACATGGATTAATCCGCTGTTCGTCCACTTCGGTCTCCCGGGGGAGTCGGCAGTGGCATTCATATCGGGTGCCACAGCTGGCACATACGCGGGAATAGCCGTCATGATGTCCATCCCGCTCACCATGAAGCAGGCCTCAATACTTGCCCTCATGATTGCCCTGTGCCATGCCCTGCCGATGGAGTGTGCCGTAAACAGGAAGACGGGATCGTCGTTTTGGAAGATGGGCGCAATACGCATCGTGATGGCGTTCATCTGCGCCCTCATTCTCAACGCCATATTGCCCGATATGCCGGGGAAGTATATCTATCTCGGCGCTGAGGCTGACAGCAGTTTTGCCGAAGTGATGACAACATGGGTAATATCGCAGATAAAGATGTCGCTCATGGTGGTGCTTATCATCTACTCGCTGATGGTAGTGCAACGTATGCTTGAGGCCTATCGCCTGCTCGACCCATTATCCCGCATGCTCTCACCGCTGATGTCGCTCTTCGGTTTGCCACGACAAGCCTCCTACATGTGGCTCGTAGGCAATGTGTTGGGTATAAGCTATGGCTCTGCTGTGATGGTGGAACTCGAAGACAAAGGCCTTGTGACTCGCGAGGAGGCAAACGACGTCAACTATCATCTCATCATGAACCACTCCATGCTCGAGGACACCATCGTCTTCGCCGCCACCGGCATCTCCGCCCTCCTCTTGATATCCACCCGCCTCAGCTTCGCCCTCATATTGGTATGGGGAAGGAAAATAGCAGGCAAGATATATTTTGGCAGTTGGTAAAACTATATTTGGCAGCTACCAAAATATATTTTGCCAACTCTCAATATACAAGCCCCCCGGTCATCTCCACACAACGTCTCCCGCTATTCACTCTCCATTACCATAGCCATTCACTCAACACCTCAACGCCCAATAACCTGTCCTCCAGCTACCGTTCTCGACAGTTTTGCTGTCGAGCCCCCTCATCACCGCCGACAGCCCCTCCATCCACCACCAACCTTGCGGAAGTTGCGGAACAGGTGGAAACCAAGTGCTTTCTTCTTCAGATAAGATTAATTCGAACTGCAAAACAATTATTCCTTTTTTTCTCTTTTGGAGCATAAATTAACAAGAAAACTTGCTCTATTCAATAAAAAGACCATCGTGAGGCTCATTTGATAATTAAGGCCTGTCTCTTTTTGTGCGAAACACTGCATT
>JBJEAY010000389.1:0-2049 GCA_051869575.1 Prevotella sp.
ATGATGTTCACGAATAGCATCTGACATATCGGCAATCTGAGAGGTGGAGAAACCATAGGGACGACAAATCTCATTTAGCAGATAATCTGGAGATACAAACGCATTGAGACGCTCGACATCAACGATGAGATCGTCGCCATGGGTTGTGGTGACTTCTTCCCTCGCCCTTTCCACTGCCCAATCCACGATTTTCTCTGCCTCGGCGATATGTCGGGAGGTGAGATGGATATTCTCGGAGGCACGGGGATTGATTGTGCGCAGGAGGGGGATGACATTGAGTCGGAACTTGTTGCGCGTGGCATCGTCCTCGAGGTTGGTGGAGTCGGTGACGTAGGTCTCGCCTCTTGCAGCAAGATATGCCTCGATGTCGTCGCGACTCATGTCGAGCAGCGGACGGAGGATATGGCCATTGACGGGACGGATGCCAGCCACGCCACGGATGCCTGTGCCGCGCACCATATTCATAAGCACGGTCTCGACATTGTCGTCGCGATGGTGAGCCACCATGATGGCTTCGGCACCGATGTCACGTCGTAATTGTTCGAAATATTGATAGCGCAGTGTGCGGGCTGCCATCTCGATGCTCACCTTATGCAGGGATGCATACTCGCGGGTGTCGAAATGGGCGCGATGTAGGGCTACGCCGAGACGCTGGCACAGTGCCACGACGAATGCCTCGTCGCGGTCGGACTCAGCGCCACGGAGATGGAAATTGCAGTGGGCTGCCTCTACATGGCGTCCTTCATCGAGCATCTTCAGGAGCAGGCACACACTGTCTGCCCCGCCGCTCAGCGCTACTATATACTTCTTATTCGACATACAGCACAAGACCCTTGAGGTATTCACCCTCGGGATGGAAGATGTTGATGGGATGATCGGCAGGCTGGTGGAGCTGATGGAGAATGCGCACATTGCGATGGGCAAGGGCGGCGGCAGTGAACACAGCATTGCGGAAATTATCCTTGGTGACCACCTGCGAGCATGAGAAGGTGAAGAGGATGCCACCTGGACGAATCTTCTCGAATGCCTTCATATTCAGTCGGGTGTAGCCCTTGAGAGCATTATGCAGTGCACCGCGGTGCTTGGCGAAGGCGGGAGGATCAAGGATGACGAGATCGTAGTCGCCACCTGCCTTGTCAAGATACTTAAAGGCATCCTCGCAGAACGCCTCGTGACGCTTGTCGCCAGGGAAATTGAGTTCGACGTTCTTGGTGGTGAGTTCGATGGCCTTGGCACTGCTGTCCACCGAGTGCACCAACGTTGCTCCGCCTCTCATGGCATAGAACGAGAAGCCGCCGGTGTAGCAGAACATGTTGAGCACACGCTTGCCAGCGGAGAAATGCTCGAGCAGCGAACGGTTGTCGCGCTGATCGACAAAGAACCCGGTCTTCTGTCCCTTGAGCCAATCGACATGGAATTTCAGTCCGTTCTCCACGGCGACGTTGTCGTTGCTGCCGCCGATGATGAATCCGTCCTCCTGTCCGAGGTCGGCCTTGAAGGGCAGTGTTGTCTCGCTTTTGTAATAAACATGCTTAACTCTCTCGCCCATCACCTGGATGACTTGGGCGGCAATGCGCTTGCGCTCAAGATGAATGCCCACGCTGTGGGCCTGCATGACGGCTGTGGGCCCATAGACATCGATGATGAGTCCGGGGATGTTGTCGCCCTCTCCATGCACGAGGCGATAGGTGTTGTTGGAGGGATTATCGACAATGCCGATGGAGCGTCGCATGTCGAATGCCGACTGCAACTTACTGTGCCAGAAGGCGTCGTCGATGACAACATCATCAAACGAGAGTACTCTGACGGCTATGGAGCCTATCTGATAATGGCCCACGGCGATAAACTCGCCACCTGCGGTCATTACTCTCACCACCTCGCCCTCGTCAACATCCTCTGGTAGATGTTGTATGGCGCCGGAGAACACCCAAGGATGGAATCTCTTCAAGCTTTCCTCCTTGCCTTTCTTCAAATATATCTTCTTATACATATCTCTTGTTTTTTCTTCTTCCACTGATGTTTTTGTCCACTAATGTTTTTTTTTGTCCA
>JBJEAY010000390.1:0-2045 GCA_051869575.1 Prevotella sp.
ATCTTATTATCTGCCACCCCATAAATAAAAGCAGAGAACATTGGCAGGCTGTCGAAGAAATCAAAACACTCCTTAGTCTGAAAGAAGTTTGCGGTGCTCGAAATCACCACAAGTTTACTCCATTGAACAGCGTCTATCTGCCCAACGTTATTCATTATCTTCATAATCAAAGATTTATATAATTAAACAAAATAAAAATTCAGAATATAGTCCTGTAAGGACTACATAACCCTGGATAGGGCGTGAGCCCTATCTACGTAATCCGAGCCAAAGGCTCATAATCTGTGCCAATCTGTATTAATCTGTGGTTTATAAAACCTGCGTGTCAATCCGTCTTATTTGTCCACAGATTATCACAGATTAACACAGATTTTTAATATCTAAAGATATTTTGATTTTCACAGATTATAATCAATCATCAATAATCAATCTGAAAATGGATAATCAAGAATTGGAGTATTGAGAAGATCCAAGAACATGTGGCGTGTATTTAAGGGCATGTCATCTGCAATATGTTGTTCAAGACGTTCTTGATTTTCATCTGCATAAAGATATTTAAATTTATTGCGTTCATAGAATCGCAAAACACGCTCTCGGTTATAAGCATCAACTACAAGGAAACGGCACCCTGTCTTATTGTCTTCTTCTATAAACCATGTTTTCAGATAGTTTATTACTTGCTGGCCAATGAGGAAATCACTACTTTGATATTCTTTGTTAACTCCTAAACGCCCAATCAGCACTGCAGGATATGTACGTAGATGTTTCTGACCAGGTATCTTTCTCTGAACTTTATTCGTGGAACTTTTAGGAATAAATCTGGTTTTTACACTATCATTAGATACTGTAAAAAATGCGACTACTTTTGTAGTTTCATTTGAGTTGTCAATAAAACAATATGTCTTTCCAAGACATGCTTTGGCATAAAGCACCGCTTCGTTATGAAAAAAATCTTCAAGGTCATTATCACCACATTCAAAAGGAAGCGAAGCAAATTCTTCTGTCAATCGTGTAAACTCACAACGTCTGAATATGTCAAATTTGTAACTTGCCATTGATTATTGTGTGGGGCGTTTGATTATGATACCACGAGAACGCTCCATCATTTTTTTGATGGAGTCACGCATTTCCTGTGGCACTACGGTTGTGGCAGCCTTACTCTCATTCTCTTCCGCCATTGCTATGAAACGCTCTGCTGCTGAACCCGTTAGAACGGGTATAGGTCTAATTGCTATAGCCATAAACTTAAATTTTTAATAATTTCCGCTGCAAAGATAAGCATTATTTCCGAATCCGCCAAACATTATGAGATAATTTATCTCTTTTACCTCTAATAAATTAGAGAAACACTCGCATTTTTCATATCAATAATTATTTCGACCTCTTGCCACGGAAGAGGATGTTCCACACTGTGCCGAAGAAATAGCGGAGGTCGGTGAGGAACGGATGAGCGAGGCATGCCTCCACATATCTGCGCTCCGAAGCCTGCACCTCGTCGATGGTCTTCGGTGTCTGCTTGTCGTAATAGAACGGCGGCAGCAGCCCGGGCTTCACCCTCGTGCGCAGATCCTGCATCTCGGGGGTGTAGAGGCTGAAATAATGGCGCGAGAGGGGGCGCACGCCAACGAGCTTCAGGTCGCCACGGATGACATTCCATATCATCGGCAACTCGTCAATCCATAGCTTGCGCATCCAGCGGCCCCAGGGGGTGACGCGGTAGTCGTCGGCAAACTTGCCGCCCTTTGCCAGATGGTTGTGCTCGTAGATATAAGGCTGCAGATACTCCGAATAGCTGTACATCGTGCGAAACTTATACACACCGATAAGCTTACGGTCCTTGCCCACACGTCGCAACTTTATCAATGGCGAACCCGACGGCACGTCGTCCCATATCGGGGCACGGAACTTGCGGGCGAGCACAAAGAACTCACCATGACGAAATTCCTCGTCAACCACCTCAAACCCGGCCCTGTACATCCTGCCCAACACCTCAACACGGTCGTAGGTGCGACTCTGCCCCTTGGTCACCGCAAAGTATAGACTCT
>JBJEAY010000391.1:0-2042 GCA_051869575.1 Prevotella sp.
TTATTGGCTCAACTATTGGCACAGGCAAGGGCAAGGATCATGCTTGGCAGATTTCAGCTGCCTATTATTTCTAAATAGTCAGTATCTAATACATTTTGTAGGGCAGTTCAGCCAATGTGGCTGCACTGCCCTACGCATAATCTATAATTTATCATTTATTCTTCTTCATTCACTTTTCATCGTTTTCGTCCGCAAAGATACATCTTTTTTATGAATGTAGAATGAAAAAATGAAGAAAAATTCATTTTTAGCCTAACTTGAACCAAATTGAACCAAATTTTTGCTATTTTTTGGTTATAACGGGTCAACATCGTAATAGATTACAAGAGAGTTGAATCGCTTGTCCTTGGCGATGTCTGTCTGAGCCATTCTCAGATACTGGCGCACCTTTTTAATATCTATGCCGTTCTCCAGTTTTAGCATAAGTTTTCTGATGTTCAGTGATTTTACCTTGGCAACTGAAGGTTTGTCGGGACCAAGTACACGCTCTCCAAACCACATCCGCAGTTTGAATGCAAGAGTGGCTGCGGCATTGCTCACCACCTTGTCATCCTTGTGCTTGAGATACACATATATCAAACGATAGAACGGTGGATAGTGAAACTCTCTACGCTCCGCTGTGACGCTGCGATACATAGCCTCGTAGTCATTATTGACCACCTGTTGCACTATTGGCAACTCGGGGCTTTTCGTCTGCAATATTACAAGTCCACGCTTGCCCTTTCTTCCAGCCCTGCCTCCTACCTGTGCCATCATCATGAAGGCATGCTCGTAGGCCCGGAAATCGGGAAAGTTGAGCATGGAGTCGGCATTGAGTATGCCCACTACGCTCACATTGGCAAAGTCGAGTCCTTTGCTTATCATCTGTGTGCCAATTAGGATATTTGTGCGTCCTGCGGCAAAGTCAGTGATAATGCGTTCATATGCGTTGCGTGTCTTAGTGGTGTCGAGATCCATGCGGGCTACCTTCGCCTCAGGGAAGATGTCGCGAATGTCCTCCTCGATTTTCTCAGTTCCATATCCGCGCGTGCGTAGTTCGGTGCCTTCGCAATTTGGGCATTTCGTAGGTATGGAGTATGTATATCCGCAGTAGTGGCAAGTGAGTTGGTTGGTGTTGCGGTGAAGTGTGAGACTTACGTCGCAATGCTGGCAATGAGGCACCCATCCGCATTGCTTGCACTCAATCATCGGTGCAAATCCGCGCCTGTTCTGGAATAATATGGCTTGCTTACCATCTTCAATCGCCTTGCGCACCTCTGCCAACAGCATGGGAGAAAACGGACCGGTCATCATCTTGCGGTGTTGCAGGTCCTTGATGTCAACGATGCGAAACTCAGGCAGTTCGATTCCTGCGTGCCGCTGTGTGAGTGATACATAGCCGTATTTACCTGTCATGGCATTGTGATAGGTTTCTATTGATGGAGTGGCAGTGCCGAGCAATGTCTTTGCCCCATACATTGAGGCAAGCACTATGGCTGCACTTCGGGCATGATAGCGTGGCGAGGGGTCTTGCTGTTTGAATGAGGTCTCGTGTTCCTCGTCGATAATCACAAGTCCCAAGTTCTGAAATGGCAGGAAAACCGCCGACCTCGCACCAAGAATAACATCGTATGGGTCGTGCGACATCTGTTTCTTCCATATCTCCACTCTCTCTGCATCAGAATATTTTGAGTGATAAATGCCAAGGCGTTTGCCGAACACCTTTTTCAGTCTCGACATAATCTGAACTGTCAGTGCAATCTCTGGCAGCAGATAAAGCACCTGTTTCTTTTCGTCAAGGGCATGTTGAATGAGGTGTATGTAAATCTCAGTCTTTCCGCTTGATGTCACGCCGTGTAGCAAGGTGACATTATTCTTCATCATTGAGAATAATATGCCGTTGTATGCTTCAGTTTGCGCAGGGCTTAGTGAGTTAATGTTTTCAGGATTAGCCTCTCTGGAATCATTAAGTCTTCCCACCTCCTTCTCGTATGTCTCAAGCATCCCTCTCTTTACAAGCATATTGATGATTGGCAATGTGGAGTGGGTTGCGTTCATGAGTT
>JBJEAY010000392.1:0-2039 GCA_051869575.1 Prevotella sp.
AAACCATATTTTATCTGAACGTCAGACACTTATAAAATCATTAATAAATATAAACCCAAATGTTAGTGCAAAACAAATGTCGGAGGTTCTGTCGGTATCCGCCAGAACTATAGAAAGAGAACTCTCAATAATGCAGAAAGCAGGCATTATTAGACGTGAAGGAAATGTAAAGACTGGAGTTTGGATAATATTGACTGATAAAAAAATATGATACATTCGTACTATACATCTCCAAACACAGACTTTCTTCTCGCCAATGGCGACTCGTTTAGTCTTCTCAATGAATTCAACTTCAAGTTCGACATGATATTCGCCGACCCGCCTTATTTCCTCTCCAACGGCGGCATATCGCTGCAGAGCGGACAGGTGGTGTGCGTGGACAAGGGGGAATGGGACAAGGGAAAGACGCCGGAGGAAATGAGGGAGTGGAACATGGAGTGGCTCAGACTGTGCAGGGACAAGCTGAAGGACAATGGTTCGATATGGATTTCGGGCACATATCATAATATCTTCTCGGTGGCTGACTGTCTGACGCAGCTCGGATACAGGATTCTCAACGTAATCACATGGCAAAAGACTAATCCGCCGGTGAATATCTCGTGCCGGTTCTTCACATATTCCACGGAGTTCGTGATATGGGCGAGGAAATCGAAGAAGGTGGCGCACAAGTTTAACTATGACGTGATGAAACGGCTGAACGACGGAAAACAGATGACCGATGTGTGGCGGCTGCCTGCCATCGGCAGATGGGAGAAGTCGTGCGGCAAGCATCCCACGCAAAAACCGCTATCGCTCCTTACGCGCATCATATTGGCATGCACTGACGAAGGCGACTGGGTGCTGGACCCCTTCTGCGGCAGCGGAACGACGGGCATTGCCGCTAATCTGTGCGGTCGCCGATTCTGCGGCATTGAGCGCGAGGAGGAGTTTTGCCGTATGGCAAGGGCAAGGCGCGAGGAGATTGAGAACCTGAGAACAAAGGCCGACCTGAGGAATCACATCGCCGACCTCCGCATCCTCGCCCGCGAGGAGATGCTGGACATATTTGCATGCGAACCTATTATGGAGGGAAGGGTGCCGTTTGTATAATTGTTAAATTTGTTTATATATAGCATTTTTGTTACCAAAAAATTTGGCTATTTACTACTTTTTCGCTACTTTTGCACCGTCGAAAGACAAAAGAGCTCTTTTTCATAATGAAATAGTTATCATATAGATATGAAAGTTAAAGTAAGTGTGTATAAAGCGGATGATGGCAGTTTCTGGTGCCATACCGAAAAAGACGTGTACGGAACAGGGCTTAATGGAAGTGGCAGCACTGTATCCGAAGCCAAGCAGGATTTATATGCCTGCCTTGATAGTGCAAAAGAAGACTATCTTAGTCAAGGAAAGACTCCCAAACCTGTTGAGTTCGAGTATGTCTATGACCTTCAGTCTTTCTTTGAGTATTTTTCAGTGTTTAATGTAACTGAAGTAGCAAGACGTGCAGGCATCAATCCTACACTTATGCGTCAATACACCTATGGAGTAAAAAAGGCAGGAGAGAAGACGTATGCCAAACTCTCTGCCTGCATCAACGACATCCGCAAGGATATTATTACCGCCAGCTTTTGACAGTTTAGACGGTTTTCATTTTACAGAGCCAAATCCCCTACGCAGTGATGCGTGGGGATTTTTTTTGCAATAGTTCGATTTGCTTTTATCTTGTATTTTTAATATCTTTGCATCGTCGCCTGCGAACTTATTATGGGGGGAAGGGTGTCATTTGAATAGTGTTCTTGCTGAAAAGTGTTAAAAATATTTATATATAGCATATTCATTACATAAAAAATGAGCAATTCTCTACTTTTTTACTATCTTTGCACCGTTGAAAGCTTGGAATGGTGCAGTTTTATGGGTATGCCAAGTCGTGGAATAGTGCAATTTTTGAGCTTTCGAAGTCGTGGAATGGTGCAATAAGATATAAAAAAGGTAAGATATGCGAAGAAAAATATACAACGAAATGCTCCTTTGGAAGGAGAAAAGAAGTAGTAAGGAAG
>JBJEAY010000393.1:0-2035 GCA_051869575.1 Prevotella sp.
TCCTTCCTGCTTGTCGTTATTGCACTCTGCCCTGGGCGACGGCGGTCGAGTTCTGACTGAATGAAGTCGAGGTCGATGTCTATGCCAGCCGGCATTCCGTCAACCACTCCACCTACTGCCTCACCATGACTCTCGCCAAAGGATGTGAGCGTAAAGATATTACCGTAAGTATTACGCATAATATACCTTTATATTATAATCTTTTAATTACTTTAATTCTTTAATCCTTTAATTCTTTAATCTTTCATTAGTGGCATCCACATCCACAGTGGTGATCGTGATGATGTTCGCCTCCGCAGTCGCAGTGGTCGTCGCCACAGTCGCAACCGCCTCCACAGTCACCACAACCGCAACCGCAGCCCTCACCGCTCAGACGATTGATAAAGCCTTGTATCTCGTCTTTGGTGGCCTCACGGTTTTCGATAATCTTACCAGAGAAGCAGAGGGTCTTGCCTGAAAGAGGATGATTGAGGTCCATCTTCACCTTGTCATCGGTGATTTCGAGAACACGACCATAGAATCTGTTGCCATCCTCGTTCTGCAATGGAACTATGGCATCCACGAATATGTTCTCATGGTCGAAATGTCCGTTGATGCAGAACATCTCACGCTCGAGGTCGAGAATACGCGAAGGCTCGCGATCTCCATAAGCCTTGTCCTTGTCAAGCTCAAACTCAAAGTCGGCTCCTGTCTCAAGGTCGGCAATCTGCTTCTCAAACTCCTCAAGAGTCACACCGAAGCCACTCAAAAACTGGAAAGGACGCTCTGCTGTAGCTTCCTCTACGAATTCTCTCTCTCCATTCTCTACCGTATAGAGCTTGTAGCTCACGGCAATGTACTTGTTGCTCATAATATTTATATATAATGTATTTTGTTTTTTAATTCTTTAATTTTTTAATTCTTTAATTCTTTAATTTCGCGAAGCGATTATTCCGCCACTCCAATGATCTCCGTCACCGACTTGCAGCCGTGGGCATCGAGCCATGCGTTGATACCGTCGCGCACCTTGATTGTCACTGTGGGGTCGATGAAGTTGGCAGTGCCAATCTCTATGGCAGTGGCTCCAGCCATCATGAACTCGATGGCATCCTCGGCAGTCATAATACCGCCAAGACCGATAACGGGAATCTTCACGGCTCTCGACACCTGCCACACCATTCTCACCGCTACTGGTTTGACTGCAGGACCACTCAACCCTCCAGTGCCTATGCTCAGTCGGCGACAACGCTTCTCAATGTCAATGGATGTTCCCATCAATGTGTTGATGAGCGACACACTGTCAGCTCCCTCAGCCTCCACAGCACGGGCAATCTCGGTGATGTCGGTGACGTTGGGCGAGAGTTTCACGATAAGCGTCTTGTGATAGCGCTCACGCACCGCCTTCACCACACTGGCGGCTCCGGCACATGTCACTCCAAAAGCCATTCCGCCGTCCTTCACATTTGGACAGGATATGTTAAGCTCAATAGCTGGAATCTTTTCCAAGGCGTCAATTCGAGCGGCACATTCGGCATAGTCCTCAGGCGACGAACCACTGACATTCACTATCATATTGGTGTCGATGTCCTTAATCTCGGGATAGATATGCTCGCAGAAATAGTCAACACCCTTGTTCTGCAAACCTACACAATTGAGCATTCCCATAGGGGTTTCAGCCATGCGGGGATAGTCGTTGCCCTCACGAGGCTTTAATGTTGTTCCCTTAACAATGATACCACCGATACCATCAAGTGGAACGAAATCGGCAAATTCCAAGCCATATCCGAAAGTACCCGATGCTGTCATCACCGGATTCTTCAGTAACAAATCATTAATCTTTACGTTTAGAGATGCCATAACAGTTTCTTAATATTAAACACCGGTCCTTCCTTACATACACACAGATTGCCCTCGGTGGTCTTCTCCACACAGCACAGGCAAGCGCCCACGCCACAGGCCATCATATTCTCAAGAGAAGCCTCGCACTCCACTCCTACCTTGGCGGCATACTTGGCAACATTCACCATCATTGGCTTGGGACCACAGGTGGCTATCA
>JBJEAY010000394.1:0-2034 GCA_051869575.1 Prevotella sp.
GGTTTTATGCGCTACACCAGCCCTGCCTTGTGGACAGGAAAGTTTGGAGCCAGTTCTCCCTTTGCCGCCCTATCTACGGGTCGTTTGCCTGACGAGATGCTGCTATATGGCGTGAAGGCGGTGTATGGCTGGGCTTGCTATGCCTGTGTGGCACTTATACTCGGTTTCTTCCTGTTCGACTCCCCCATCCGACGCCATCGTTCATATATGATTCCGTGGCGAAAAGTGGGCGAAGCGGTCAAGAAATATTATAACGTGAAGAGTGATGATGATAACGCTGTTATAGAGGCCCAAGATTGTTAACAGAGTTAAAATACTATAAGTATATATCATTAAAAAATCGAAAAAATCACTATATATATTATCGAGAATAAGAAAAAAAATGAGTAAATTTGCATCACGATTAAGTAACTTAAATATCTTGAATTATGTCAAAAACAATCGAATTACAAATTGAGAAGAGCCGCGTGCTCATTGAAGGTTTAGGTAAGAATATCGAAGCTCTGAGAGGCAAGGGAATCTCTGAAGACGCTCTGCAGTCAATGACCCAAGAGCTTGAGCAGTTGAGAGTGGCTAATGAAGAATGTGACCGCGTGCGCGAGGAACTGTCGCAGAAGGTGAAACACATGAATGCCATCCTGACATCTGTAAAGGAGGCATTTGCCGAAAAGAAGCGCATCATCAAGACAAGCTATCCCCAAGAGCTTTGGATAAAATACGGAGTGCAAGACAAGCGTTGATTAGTTGTCAACTTGTCAACTCGTTAACTTTCTAACTTGAATTAATAATCCCAGCCCGACGACAATACATCATTGCGTCGGGCTGTTTCGTTATATGAAAAATCATCTTTTTTAGGTATTGCGGGAAAGAAAAAAACTCCGTACCTTTGCACCCGAAAAACAACGTGTAGTGTCTGACCACGTAAATCCAGTTGTATTTATGCGATTAGGCCACAAAGGCCACCTATTTATAATTATATATGAGAATAAACATTAGCAGGATGACGGCCCTATGTCTGTCAATTTTATCAGTTCTGCCATTATCGGCACAGAGTGATTCAACCAAGGTGCACAATAAGCGCCATGGCAAGCACATCGACAAGGAAATGAAACTTGGCGAGGTGGTTGTGGTGGCTGGAGGTGTGGGCAGAGTGAAGAAATCTGCCTTCAACACCATTGCCGTGGATACACGCGAAATGCAGAACACGACGAAGAATCTGAGCGATGCCTTGTCGAAAGCCCCTGGACTAAAGTTGAGGGAGTCAGGAGGCGTAGGCTCGGATATGTCGCTGATGATGGACGGATTCAGCGGCAAACACGTCAAGATATTTATCGACGGTGTACCGCAAGAGGGTGTTGGAGCCTCTTTTGGATTGAACAATATCCCCGTGAGCTTTGCCAACAGGATAGAGGTGTACAAAGGGGTTGTACCGGTGGGATTCGGCACAGATGCCATCGGAGGTGTAGTGAATGTGGTGACCAACAAGCGACATAGCGGATGGCATCTCGACGCGTCGTATTCCTACGGATCATTCAATACTCATAAGTCGAACGTCAGTTTCGGACAGACATTCAAAAGCGGACTGACCTACGAGATTACGGCTTTTCAGAACTACTCGGATAACAACTATCGAGTGAACTCCCCCGTTGAGGACTTTGAGACAGGACGTATTGACCGCGACAAGAAAGAGAGTGTAAAGCGATTCAACGACACCTACCACAATGAGGCTGCCATCGCCAAGGTGGGTATAGTGGGAAAATCATGGGCCGACCGACTGATGGTGGGCTTGACATGGTCGCAAATGTACAAGGAGATACAGACGGGAGTAAGGCAGGAAATAGTTTATGGACAGAAGCATCGCCGCAGTCATTCACTGCAACCGACATTGGAGTACGTTAAGCATGACATCTTTACAAAAGGACTCGATGTGACGGTAACCGGCAGCTACAACCGCGATGTCACAACCAATGTCGATACGGCTTCCTACAAATACAACTGGCGAGGCGAAAAGGATCTGCTCAACTCCCCAGGAGA
>JBJEAY010000395.1:0-2034 GCA_051869575.1 Prevotella sp.
CACTCCAACGAGGATCCATCGTATCTTCAACCTCAACGTCACTTCGGGTGGCGGAATGCGCTTCGAGCGCCTTCATCATGTCACGATTGCATTTACCAGGTGCATGAACGTGCTTGATTGGGATATTCAATACTATAGATTCATACATAAACCACGATACGTCGAGGATGCCTTCATCCTCTGCAACGGTCACGAGGTCGTCGTCTTCCGAGTTTTCTTTTCCAAACTTTACCACCAGTCGGCTTTCCGCCTTCACTGGCTGTTCCATGTCGTCAAGACATAGGTCACAAGGTACAACCACTGTGCCCTTAATAATGAAGTTCACCTCAAAGAGGCTTGCCTTGCGGACTATTTCCACTACGGCATCTAAGCAACCTTGACGAACATCCTCTGCTTCCACTGTCGAGAAATATTCGTCATCAAGCCTGAATCCCAAGGTGTTCACACCTTCCTTCAAGCCATGAAGGTCTATCTTATATGGCTTCAATCTGTCCATATTCTCCATTTGGGGTGCAAAGTTACACAAAATTTCTGATATATTGAAACTTATCGCCGTTTTTTTTTATTTTCTTAATGATTAATGATGAAAATCATAGAAATTCCACTGAAATCACGCCAAAAGCCCTCCTTTTCACAAAGGAAGGCTACGGTATTGAAGCTCTTGCTCCAATTAATACGCATATGCATTCTATAGAGATTTTTATGGTTTCTTTCGTTGAATCACCACTACTTTGTCTCCTTCTTTTGCACCATACTTATTAAGAAGCTCTACATTCTTGACAACAGTCATGGACTCTATCGTCTGTGGGGATAGTTTTTCCACCTCTTCGTTCTGAGCCACCTGACCATCAACTATGTAAATAACCTTGGTCTCATTATTACCCAACGAATGTTCTTTCTTATTTACATTTTGGGTTGATACGTCCCCTTTTAGCTTGAATGTCACTGGCACAGTAAACTTAACATTTACAGGTTTGCCATTCTGTGTACCCGGTTCCCATTTTGGCATACTGCTCACCACTCTAATAGCCTCGGCATCCAATTCCTCGCTTACCGAGCGCGCCAGTTCTGCGTTTGATATCGAACCGTCTTTTCCTACTACAAAAGTTACAATCACCCTACCTTCGATTTTCTTCTCTTCAGCCACTTTGGGATAATGGACATTATTACAAAGATATTCGAACAACGCACCTTGACCACCAGGGAAAGAAGGCATCTTCTCCACTACATCAAATACTTTCGTATTATCTTTCTGTTTGTCTTGAGGATTACTCTTCTGGTTGCCCTTATCACTGGTATTCTGATTGGCTTGGGGCTTAACCGTCTTCTTGGACTGTGCATTGGCATCAGTAACGTTTATCACACTTAACGACTCAATCGCACTCTCCGTTTCACGCTCAATGTCCATGGTGGTGCGTTCTACCGCAGGACTGGCGAAAGCCACAACCGCACAGGCGGCTACTGGCAACATGACAAGTGCCTTCAGGCATTGCCACTTGTTTGTTTTCGTTGTTTTCATCATTTTAATACGTTTTTTTAGTGAATTGTGATTTAAATTGTTTGCCAGCAGAAACGCGCGTTCTCCCACTGACTTTCTTATAAGCAGCATTTGATACTGCTTGGCATCGATTCCTTCATTTAATACGGCTGCATCGGCCTCATACTCGTGGACATCCTGCAACTCGCGCTTCATCAGCCATGCTGCAGGATTATACCATTGGAACATTATCATTGCATTGCACAACATAACCTCATATGAATGACCCAGACGGGCATGTGCCTTCTCATGCATGACAATCGTTTTACTTCCCATGTTATAGTCTTCCCTGTTCATCACAACATATCCAAACCAGGAAAAAGGTGATATATTGCTATCCACTACAACAATCTTAATTCCGTCTTCTACTTTTATGCAGTCAACCTTGGAGATAAGATGGAAAATATGGAAAAGAGAAACTATGTTTGACAAAAACATAAAAACTACGCCTATTATATATATAATAAAGAACACTTGCACAAAAGATATGCCCGTTG
>JBJEAY010000396.1:0-2033 GCA_051869575.1 Prevotella sp.
TTGATGTCGATGGTAGAAGAATATAGGTAGGAACACGTATTCATTCCTGCTACCCTGTAGATGGATATTATAAATTCATGCGACTTCTGCTATACAAACAAAGACGGCAAAAGCACATTCTGAGATGCGGGCGTGTGATATATGAAAGTCGGCACCATAACGTCATCACAACTCCTCCACCCACTCAAACTTCTTCATCCATCTCCATACAGTCACACGAGACAGGTTTGTGATATTCTTGATTTGGACATTTGAAAGACCGATGCGCAACAGATAGCAGAATTGTATCTGCTGCTCTGTGAGCGCATCACATCTATTAACCATCTGCTCTTTGAAATCAGGGTATAGAGCATTAACCGCAGTAAACAATTGATCTCAGTCGGACTGCGACATTGTCTTTTCACCATTTGATGCCTGTCTTATCGACTCTATAACCTCCTCGGCTTTGTCTGTCAATTCCGACTGGTGCATAAGTCTGACCAGGATCCTGTTCTGAGCCATTCTCACATTAAGCTCGCTTTCTTTCCGTGCCAACTCATCACGCAAGTTCTTCTCCTGCAAGCTAACCCGTTCTATCTCAGCATTCAAAGACAGTATCTTGTTCAATTGCCTATTCCTTCTTGTAATGTGAATGACATAACCCAAGCATAGAAGCAGGACGGCAATAAATGAGACTACATACAACGTGCGACGATACTTTTCTTTCTGCTCGTTCACCATCCGCTCTCTATTCTTATCAATATAATACTTGTATTGGTTGTTTATTTGCGCCGCCTTCTCCTGACGTTTGCCAAAATCCAAGGAATCACTTAGTTGCATATAAGAATATGCCAAGCGGCAGGCTGTCTTGTCATCACCATTACTCTTATTCAACGCAAACAACAACTTGGTTGCATCATATCTTTCTTCCAAACTCTCTGATAATTCAAGAGCCTTCTCACAATATGCGATTGCGGAATCTTTTTTCTCCACACAATCATAATAATATGCAAAAGACAGACAGGGGAATATTCCACTGCATATCGACGAGTCCTTCATTATCATGGTATGGCACAAGCTCGCCATTCGCTTATTGTTGAGCATGGAATAATAATACAACACATATACAAGATCATCATTATTCCTTTCGTGAACACTTGAAGCACGGAAAATGTTGAAAGCGGAGTCTGTTGCCGCAGAGGCTAACGACAAACTGTCGAGACCTATATACGATGAACAAAGATGGAGATATGGAATTAGCCTGTCTGAATCCAATAACCGGCACACTTCAAGCTCCTTTCTTGCCATAAGTGCGGCATTTCCATAATCTTGAACATTATAATACAGGTATTGAAGATTGGAATAAGTGTTGCGCAACATAACAGTATCATATACCATACCTGATTGGGCATAATCCAAAGACTTAAGGAAATACCCCAAGGAACGTGGAGTGTCACAAAGGTCGCGATATACACTTCCTGCATAGTAATACACCTCCTGCTTCTCCAATGAAGACCCCTTATCCCCAAAATATCCCATAAGATTCTGGATAGCCACATCAGAAGTAGCAGGCCTGTAAGCCTTGTCGCAAAGGCGTATCTTCAAAAGCTCATACTTGTTCCTCACGTATTCTGATTCTCCCCTAACACCTGCGGCAAGAGTATCGAGCATAAGCAACGCAGTGTCGGGATTGGAGTCGCCGACACGCTTTATGTTATCCAGTGTATCCATATACCTGCTTCTCCCGCATGACAAGAGAGACAGCAGCAATACATACAAGCAGTACCTTTGTATATTTCTCATACGCTTCATATAATTTGGGGTGGCAAATATACAGCTTTTTTATCAAATGACCAAGAAAACAATGAAACAATTTGTTTCATCCCCGTATGTTTTGTATCATTTTAATATTATTTTCATAGACAGAAACACATTGAAACACCTTTTTTTGCACCATTAGTCGATATTTTTGCTAACTTTGCAGCCGAAATTAATTAATCCTAAAATCCGCAAATATTTTTTCGAGTGTCTGACTTAGCCCTTGCTTATAGCGA
>JBJEAY010000397.1:0-2030 GCA_051869575.1 Prevotella sp.
CATGGCTGAATACATGCACCTTGTAATCAACGAAAAGCACGACAATATCTGGATTGCCCAACGTGAGGGACGAGCTAAGGACAGTGACGACCGTACACAGGAATCTATCATCAAGATGATGGCTATGGGAGGCGAAGGTTCTGTGACTGAAAGACTGCAGCAACTGCATATCGTGCCTGTGGCTATCAGTTATGAATACGACCCCTGCGACTGGCTCAAGGCACAGGAATTCCAACTGAAGCGCGACGTGGAGGGTTGGAAGAAGACCAAGGCTGACGACGTACTGAGCATGCAAACCGGCATAATGGGCTATAAGGGGCGAATCCATTATCATTGCGCACCATGTATCGACGATTTCTTGGCATCTATTCCCGAAGACACTCCCAAGACCGACATCTTCCGCATCATTGCCGAACATATCGACAAGGGCATTCATGCCAACTACCGTCTCTTCCCCAACAACTATATTGCTGTGGATATACTTGAAGGCGGCAACCGTATGGCTGAGCACTACACTCCAGAGGACAAGGCTACATTCGAGAAATACCTCGCTGCACAACTGGGCAAGATCTCAATCCCCAACAAGGACGAGGCTTTCCTCAAGGAATGTATGCTCAAGATGTATGCCAATCCGGCGGTGAATCAATTGAAGGTTGAAGATTGAAAATTGAAGATTGAAGATGAAATATTTCCCACTGATATTTGCCGCATTGTTATTCGTTGCATGCGAGAATGATAGCTATGACAAGGGCACGGGCGAGAGTTCGCTCACAACTGCAGACTTGCTGTTGGCACATGCCAATAGCAACAAGGCTATCGACTATATTGTGATTGACGACAATACAAAACTGACCATCGACGAACCGGTAACGGCGAAGTGGGTTACCACTGCCGACTCCACCTATCGTGCCGTGGCATATTATAATAAGGTGGGGAATGGCAAGGCGAAAATCGTAAGCATAGGAAATGTGCCCACACTCGTACCCGTGGATTCGGTAGAGAAAGTCATTACCGATCCTATCACGTTTGAGAGTATGTGGCGTAGCAAGAACGGCTCATTCGTCAACCTCTCAATATGGATAAAGATAGGTAATACTTCTGTTGAGAATGCGCATCAGACAATCGGTTTGTTGCGTACTGGTGTCACTACGGCAGATGACGGGCGGACAACCACCCACCTAACACTGCTCCACTCGCAGGGTGACATACCTGAGAAATACTCAACACAGTATTTCCTAAGTATTCCGCGCGACTCAATACCGACGGACAGTGTACATATAACGCTTAACACTTATTCGGGACAAGTGGAAAAGACTATCCCGCTTTAATATTTATCATTGCATATGCGGGGAAGGAATACCGCAATGGTCTTCAGTCGCAGATAATCAGCCGACACAAACATCAGTCCTCTGTAGGGATTGTCTGTGCCCCATGAGTTTTTCATAACGAAATATTTTTCCCCGCTTTTGTTGCGGGCTATACCGACGATCGCCATACAGTGGTCGTCGGTTGTAGTATAGGATTCTATCATCTTCTGGCGCAAACGTTGCACATCAGTACCCTTGGGAATATCCAAAGAGGCTATTCCTCTGTTGAAACTGAATCCTGGTTCCGAGATGTCGCCTTCCCAGCATACTCCTTTTCCGTTTAGTACCGCCTGCTCAACAAGACTAATTAGTTTTTCAATCGGCATATTATAAAAAAGGTTGTGCTCCCAGTTGTCTGCCACTTCCAAATCGAACCACTCGCCAAAAGGATGATGGGTGCAGCTTGTCAAGGCTATATATTCGTTGGGACGACAAACGCTATGGGCAAATTCCAACGGGGTGTATTGCGCTCCCAGCATATACACGTTCTTAGGCACATAGCCAAGTGTCTCATCAAGCATTCCCTCAAGTGACGGCATATAAATGTTATAGCCCTTGTGGGCATTAACAGCTTTATCAGCAATCAACCTCGTCTTGTTGAGCAATAGTGATGTCGATACGCCCCTGCCGTCGCGGTCGGGATAGGAATCATAGGGCACAATA
>JBJEAY010000398.1:0-11170 GCA_051869575.1 Prevotella sp.
ATCTAGTCCTTGAGGTAGTTGGCCACTGCCTCGCGGAAATATGTGGCCTGACCGTCGTAATTGCTCTCGACGCTATAGTCGAGGGTGATGGGCTTGAGTTTGAGAGTGTCGTAGGCGGCTTGAGAAAGATGGCCGTGTCCCACCATATTGTTGAGCACCGTGTTGCGACGCTTGAGACTGTTGTCGGGGTTGATGCGGGGATTATAATATGTGGTGGCCTTGAGCATACCCACAAGGATGGCAGCCTGGTCGGTGGTGAGATTCTTGGGGGTGGTGCCGAAGTAGGTCTTGCACGCCGTCTTGATACCGAAGGCATTGCTGCCGAAATCAACGGTGTTGGCATACATGGTGAGGATGTCGCGCTTGTCGAAGATATACTCAAGCTTGACTGCGGTAATCCACTCCTTGCTCTTCATTATCAATATCTTAAGACCGGGGATGCCGCCAAGAAGACCTGTGGAGTAGTTGGTGCGGACACGGAAGAGATTCTTGGCCAACTGCTGGGTGATGGTGGAGGCACCGCGGGCGTCGTGATGGACGGCTGCATCCTTGATGGCTGCAAACACTCCGATGAGGTCGATGCCCTTGTGATGATAGAAACGCTCGTCCTCGGTATCGACGAGGGCTTTCCAAAATTCGGGATTTACATCCTCATACTTCACGGGGGTGCGGTTTTCGTTGAAATACTTGCCGATCATCACACCGTCGGCACTGTAGATCTCGGATGCCTGACTGCTGACGGGATTCTTGATTTGGCTATAGCTTGGCGACTTGCCGAAAAGCCATAGGAAATTGATGTCAACCGCCACTAAATAAATGATGAAGGCGACTATAAAAGAAATGAACGCAACAAGAGTCTTGGTGTACCATTTCTTTCCCTTGTACAATCCTTTGTACCATACTCCAGCCTTGCGGAGCGACTTAGCTATGAGGTGGAGGTAGTATCCTATCTTACCTCGGTTGTCTTCTGATTTCTTGACCATTCTTGTGATATATAAGTCATTATTTCTTTATTGTCATCTGCATCAAACCACCGCACCGCGGGGTCGCGCTTAAACCACGTGAGTTGCTTGCGCGCATAGCGACGGGTGTTGCCCTTGATGCGCTCGACGGCCTCGTCGAATGACCACTCGCCGTCGAAACAGGCGAACATCTCCTTATAACCCACGGTGTTGAGCGCATTCTCATGTCGCCAGGGCAAGAGGCGGCGAGCCTCGTCTTCGAGTCCTGCGGCTATCATTGCATCTACACGGCGGTTGATGCGGTCGTAGAGCAGGTCGCGCTCGCGGTTGAGCGCTATCTTGACGATGGCAAAGGGACGCTGCTTGCGCTCGCGCACACGATAGGACGTGAAGGTATTGCCCGTTTGATGGCATATCTCGAGGGCGTGCACCACACGGCGAGTGTTATGGCGATCGACTATAGCATAATATTCGGGGTCGAGCATGCGCAATTCCTCGCACAGACGCTCAAGACCTTCGCTCGCAAGACGCTCTTTCATCCAAAGCCTCACATCGTCGGTGATGGTGGGGATGTCGTCGATGCCATTGCACACGGCGTCGATATACATCATGCTGCCGCCTGTCATGAGAGCAATATGATTGTCGCGCCCCTCAAACTCGTAGGCGAGCACCCTTAGCACGTCTTGCTCGAACATCGAGGCATTGTAGTAGTCGCCCAAATGGAGCGTGCCGACAAAATAATGTCGCACCCTCTGCAACTGCTCTGCCGTGGGCGAGGCAGTGCCGATGTGCATGTCGCTGTAGATCTGACGGGAGTCGGCATTGATGATGGGTATGCCAAGTCTCTCGGCTATATCCAAACAGAGATCGGTCTTGCCGACAGCCGTTGGACCAGTGATAACTACGAGAGTATTCATCACTAATCAATCATCGTCAATTCATTCATCATCTGATGACTCCGCGCTTGGAGTTCTCGAAGAAGGAGCAGATATACTCCACCTCCTTAGATTCGGGATATTTGGCGCGAGCCTCTTCGATTCCCTCCTTGATGACACCCTTGGAGTAGATGATACGATAGGTGTCGTGGATCATGTCGATGGTCTCGTTGCTGAAGCCGCGACGGCGAAGACCGATGATGTTGATGCCGCAATAGCGTGTGGGCTCCTTGCCGGCGATGACGTAAGGCGGAATGTCGAGACTGAAACGGCTGCCGCCCTGAATCATCACATAGCCGCCGATGTTGCAGAACTGATGGCAGAGCACCGTGGCACTGATGATGGCGTTGTCGTGGACCACCACCTCGCCAGCAAACTTGGTGGAGTTGCCAATGATACAACCATTGCCGAGCTCGCAGTCGTGGGCAATGTGCATATTCTCCATCAGGAGGTTGTTGTTGCCAACCACGGTCTTGCCCTTGCTGGCAGTGCCTCGACTGATGGTGACATTCTCGCGTATGCTGTTGTTGTCGCCAATCTCGCAGGTGGTCTCCTCGCCGCGGAACTTGAGGTCCTGTGGCTTAGTGCTGATGCTGGCACCGGGGAAGAACTCGTTGCCGTTGCCTATGCGGGCGCCGGTGTGGATGGTCACACTATTCATGAGGTTATTGTTGTCGCCAATAACCGTGTTCTTGTCAATATAGCAGAATGGCCCGATGATGTTGTTATCACCAAGTTTTGCCTCGGGATGAACAAAGGCCATAGGACTGATGGTGTTCATACTACTGTTATGATATTAAAATATTAAAATATTAAAGAATTAAAGTATTTCTACTTATTCTTCACAATCTGGGCGGTGAATGTTGCCTCGGACACTACATGGTCGCCAACGAAGACGTAGCCCTTCATCGACGAAATGCCGTGGCGAACGGGAGCAAGGAGATCAACCTTGAAGAGAAGTGTGTCGCCAGGTACTACCTTCTGGCGGAACTTAACATCGTCGATGCGCATGAAGTAGGTTGACCAGCGCTCGGGCTCCTCAAGGGTGTTGAGCACAAGCAGACCGCCACACTGCGCCATTGCCTCAATCTGAAGAACTCCTGGCATGACGGGCTCCTGGGGGAAATGACCCTGGAAGAAGGGTTCGTTGCTCGTGACATTCTTTACACCCACAATGCTGGTGGCACCAAGTTCTATCACCTTGTCAACAAGCTGCATGGGATAGCGGTGGGGAAGCAACTCGCGAATGCGGTTGACATCCATTATCGGTGTCTCATTGGGGTCGTAGATGGGAGCCTGTATCTCGTGCTTGCGAATCTCGCGACGCATCTGACGGGCAAACTTGTTGTTGATGGTGTGACCCGGACGGGTGGCAATGATACGACCCTTGATGGGTTTGCCAATGAGTGCCATATCGCCAATGATGTCGAGCAGTTTGTGACGAGTACATTCATTCTCCCATACGATAGGCTTGTGCTGGATATATCCAAGATTGTTGGCATCACGGTGCTCCACCTTGATCATGTCGGCCAACTGGTCGAGCTGCTCCTGTGAGATTTGCTTCTCGTAGATGACGACAGCATTGTCGAGGTCGCCACCCTTGATGAGATTAGCCTTGAGAAGCGGTTCGATGTCGCGCACAAAGACAAAGGTGCGGGCAGGTGCAATCTCGGAGGCAAAGTCGGCGATATTGTCGAGAGAGGCAAACTGGCTGTTGATGAACTTGGAGTTGAACGAGCACATGGCAGTGAGGCTGAACTCCTCGTCGGGAAGAATCACGATGGAAGAGCCAGTGGCCTCGTCCTTCACCTCAATCTTCTTGCGGATGATGTAGTAGTCCTTGGGAGCGTTCTGCTCGTCGATACCTATCTCCTTGATTTTCTCTACATACTTGATGGCACTGCCGTCGAGGATGGGGAATTCAGGACCGTTGACCTGTATGAGGCAGTTGTCGATGCCAAGGGCGTAGAGGGCTGCCATGCCATGCTCTACGGTAGATACACGCACATCACCCTTGCCAAGGACGGTGCCACGCTGGGTGTCAATGACATTCTCGGCGATAGCGTCGATCACGGGCATGCCTTCGAGGTCGATGCGCTGAATCTTATAACCATGATTCTCAGGAGCAGGATTGAAAGTCACCGTGAGACTCAATCCTGTATGCAAGCCTTTTCCGCATAGCGAGAAACTGCCTTTCAATGTGGTTTGTTTCATCATAATAGTCTTACTATATGTTTGTATTCTTTTTTCGATATTCTTTGGTTGTCTTTTAGAAAAGACATGGTTACTTGTTCTTCTTGAGTTCCTCAACTTGCTTTTTCAACTCGTTAAGCTCTTTGTAGATGTCGGGCAGGCGACGAAAGATGGCCTGCGACTTGAAATAGGCCTTAGGCTCCATTGGAGGTGTGCCAATCAGCGTCTGGTCGCCCTTGATATTGCCGGGAACGCCCGACTGGGCTCCGAGGAACACCTTGTCGCCGATGGAGATGTGACCGGCAAGGCCCACCTGTCCGCCGAACATGCACCACGAACCAATCTTGGTGCTGCCGGCAACGCCCACCTGAGCCGACATAACAGTGTTTTCGCCTACCTCAACGTTGTGGGCAATCTGAATGAGATTGTCGAGCTTCACACCCTTGCGGATGACAGTGCTGCCCATGGTGGAGCGGTCGATACACGTGTTGGCGCCAATCTCCACATAGTCCTCGATGGTGACAATGCCTATCTGGGGAATCTTGTCGTAACCCTCGGCATTGGGGGCAAAACCGAATCCGTCGGCTCCGATGACGCAACCGGCATGAAGAACGCAGTTGTTGCCAATCTTGCAGTGATGATAGACTACGGCATTGCTATAGATCTCGGTGTTGCTGCCTACGGACGCCTCCTCGCCTATGGTGACATGGGGATGGAGAACGCAACCGTCGCCAATGACAACATTAGGGCCAATGGCAACAAAAGGACCGATATAGCAGTCTTTGCCTATCTTGGCAGAGGGGTGGATGAACGCAAGGGAGTCGATGCCAACCTTCTTGGGCTTCATCGACTGATAGAGTTGAAGCAGTTTGGCAACACACTCATAGGCATCCTTCACTCGGATGAGGGTGGCTTTTACCGGTTTCTCCAACTCAACATCCTCGTTAATGAGTACAACACTTGACTCGGTGTCGTAAAGATAATGAAGATATTTGAGATTGGAAAGGAACGAAATAGCCCCTTTCTTTCCTTCTTCAATCTTGGCAAAGGTGTTGACCGAGGCAAGTTCATCGCCTTCTATTTTACCGCCGACAAACTCGGCTATTTGTTTCGCTGTAAATTCCATATTCTGTAAAAGTCTTGATATTATTCTGCAAATATATATAAATTATTTGGAACAACAAGACGAAATAGCAAAAAATTGATAATTTTTTTGTCTATTCCTTATTTTATTTAGGAAATATAACATATCTTGGCCAATTCTGCCGCCATTTGCTCCTGAAGTTCCTTGGCTTTTGAGCCTGCTACTTCGGCATAATCCTCACCGGCGCTGGCATAGATGATACCGCGCGAACTGTTGACAAGCAAACCGCAGTCAGTGGTCATGCCATAACGGCATACTTCCTCAAGACTGCCGCCTTGGGCACCAACACCGGGAACGAGGAGGAAACTCTCGGGAGCCACCTTGCGGATGTCCTCGAACATCTTGCCCTGGGTGGCACCTACGACATACATCATGTTGTTGATGTCGCCCCACTGCTGACTTGTGCGGATGACCTTCTCGAAGAGACGCTCGCCATCGGTGGAGGCGGTGAGCTGGAAGTCGTGGCTACCCTTATTGCTGGTGAGCGCAAGGAGAATGACCCACTTGCCGTCGTAGCCAAGGAAGGGGGTGACGCTGTCTTCGCCCATATAAGGGGCTACGGTGAGGGCATCTACGTCATACTCCTCGAAGAACGTGCGGGCATACATTTTGGATGTGTTGCCAATGTCGCCACGCTTAGCGTCGGCAATGACGAAATGGTCGGGATAGTATTTGTTGAGATAATTGACAGTCTTCTCGAAGGCTATCATACCCTTGACGCCAAATGCTTCATAGAATGCAAGATTGGGCTTATAGGCCACGCAATAGGGTGCGGTGGCATCGATGATACCCTTATTGAACGTGAATATGGGGTCGTCGTCATTAAGAAGATGAGGTGGTATCTTCTTAAGGTCGGTGTCGAGACCGACACAGAGAAAACTCTTCTTGGTTTTTATCTGCTCAATCAGTTCCTGTCTGTTCATATCTTTAATATTTTAATTGACTTCGTCGAACGTTGTTTCTTTAATATTTTAATTCTTTAATATTTTAATTCTTTAATTTTTTAATTTCAGAGCTCCGCTCTGACTACAGTTCCGCCTCTTTCATTCGCTCGGCATTCTCGGCAACGGTGAGGGCATCTATCATATCTTGGATGTTGCCGGCGAGGAAGCCCTGAAGGTCGTGGGTGGTGTAGCCGATGCGGTGATCGGTGACGCGTCCCTGGGGGAAATTGTAGGTGCGTATCTTGGCACTGCGGTCGCCAGTGGACACGAGGGTCTTGCGGCGACTGGCAATGTCGTCGATATATTTCTGATGCTCACGGTCGTAGATAAATGTGCGCAAGCGCGAAAGGGCACGCTCCTTGTTCTTGGGTTGGTCGCGAGTCTCGGTACACTCAATCAGTATCTCCTCAACCTCGCCAGTGTTAGGATTCTTCCAAGGATAACGCAGACGCACTCCCGACTCCACCTTGTTGACGTTCTGACCTCCGGCTCCTGACGAGCGGAAGGTGTCCCACTTGATGTCGCCCTCGTTGATGTTAACCTCAAACTTGTCGGCTTCGGGCAGGACAGCCACGGTGGCGGCACTGGTGTGCATTCGGCCTTGGGTCTCGGTGGCGGGCACACGCTGCACACGGTGTACGCCCGACTCATATTTCAAGATGCCATAGACACCGTCGCCACTGACGGCAAAGTCGATTTCCTTGTAACCCCCAACGGCTCCCTCGCTGACGCTTGTCACAGAGACGTTCCATCCCTTGGAGTCGCAGAATTTCTTGTACATGGCGAAAAGGTCGCCTGCAAACAAGGCAGCCTCGTCGCCACCAGCTCCAGCGCGGATTTCCATCTGCACGTTCTTGCCGTCCTCGGGGTCCTTGGGCACAAGGGCTATCTTTATCTCTTCCTCAATCTTGGGTTGCAAAGCCTCGTTGTCGGCAAGTTCCTCGCGTGCCATCTCCTTCATCTCGGGGTCGCTCTCGTTGGCGAGGATGTCCTTTGCCTCGGTGATGGAGTTGAGGCACGCAATATATCTCTTGCGTGCATCCATGATGTCGCTCAGGTCCTTGTATTCGCGAGTCAGTTTGACAAAGCGCTCTTGGTCGGCTATCACCGAGGGGTCGGTAATTAGTGTTGACACTTCCTCGAATCGGCTCACAAGGCCTTCAAGTTTTTGTAATATACTGTTGTTCTCAATCATAAAGAACTTTAATTCTTATATATTTTAATATTTTAATTCTTTAATTACTACGAATTTATTCGTAGTCAAACGTTCCATACTCAGAGTGAATCGTAAGGCTCTTCTTGCCTTCTTCGATACGTCCGATAATCTGTGCGTCGATGTTGAACGAACGCGAGATGTCGATAACCTTCTGGGCGTTTTCGGGAGAAAGATAGATCTCCATGCGATGACCCATGTTGAACACCTTGTACATCTCCTTCCAGTCGGTGCCGCTCTCATCGTGGATGGCACGGAAAAGCGGTGGGATGGGGAACATGTTGTCCTTGATGACACGGCAGTTGTCGCCAACGAAATGGAGCACCTTGGTTTGTGCGCCTCCAGTGCAGTGAACCATGCCGTGGATGTCGCCACGCATCTCGTCGAGCATCTTCTTGATGACAGGAGCGTAGGTGCGGGTGGGGGAGAGAACAAGTTGTCCGGCATTGACGGGCGAACCCTCAACTGGCTGGTCGAGACGATAGGAACCGCTATACACCAAGTCGTCTGGAACGGCGTGGTCATAGGTCTCGGGATATTTCTCGGCAAGATACTTGGAGAAGACATCGTGGCGGGCGGATGTGAGGCCGTTGCTACCCATACCGCCGTTGTATCGAGTCTCGTAGGTGGCTTGTCCGCATGACGACAGACCAACAATCACGTCGCCAGGGCGGATGTTGGCATTGTCGATGACATCACTGCGCTTCATGCGGCAGGTGACCGTGGAATCGACGATGATGGTGCGTACAAGGTCGCCCACATCGGCAGTCTCGCCGCCGGTGGCATATATGCCCACTCCCATGTCGCGCATCTGCTGGAGCAGTTCGTCGGTGCCATTGATAATGGCAGAGATCACCTCGCCGGGAACAAGCATCTTGTTGCGTCCGATGGTGCTGGAGACGAGAATATTGTCAACGGCTCCAACGCACAGAAGGTCGTCGGTGTTCATAATCAACGCGTCCTGTGCAATACCTTTCCACACACTAAGGTCGCCTGTTTCCTTCCAATAGGCATAAGCCAATGACGACTTTGTGCCTGCGCCATCAGCATGCATAATGTTGCAATATTCGGGGTCGCCTCCCAATATGTCGGGGATAATCTTGCAGAAAGCCTGCGGGAATAATCCTTTGTCAATGTTCTTTATGGCATTGTGGACATCTTCCTTGGCGGCACTTACACCGCGCATCATATAACGGTTGGAGTTCATAAGAATATATCGTTTTCTATTTTATTTATTTATCGTTCCAAAATTCCCAACTTGCGAATGCCTGCAGAAGTAACATCTCAAGACCGTTGCAGGTGCTGGCGCCCTGCTCCTTGCCCTTCTTGAGGAAAAGGGTTTCGTCGGGGTTGTAGATAAGGTCGTAAAGAAGGTTGCGGCTGTCCATAGCCTCATAAGGCAGTAGGGGACATTCATCTACGTGGGGATACATTCCGCATGGAGTGCAGTTGACAATGACATTGTATTCCTTGACAATATCAGGAGTGACGTCGGAATACTGAATGGTGCCGGGACGCTCGTAGCGGCTGACAAAAACGGTTTCAAGACCAAGGCTCTTAAGACCGAAGTCAATGGCCTTGGATGCACCACCAGTGCCAAGGATAAGAGCTTTCTTGTGATAGCTTTCCAACTGGGGGTGGATGCTTTGGGTGAAACCGATGACATCGGAGTTGTAACCCTTGAGGATGGTTTCATTACCATGGTGTTCGACCTTGATAACATTGACAGCACCGATGGCCCTTGCCTCGGGACTGATGTTGTCGAGGAAGGAGATGACCTTTTCCTTGTAGGGAATGGTCACATTGAGACCCCGAAGCTCAGGATTGGAATCGACAATCTCAAGCAACGAGTCGATTGTGGCAATCTCGTAGTTTTCATACACTGCATCCATATTCTCATCCACGAACTTCTGGTTGAAGTAGTTCTTGGAGAACGAATGACCTAAAGGATAGCCTATCAAACCGTATTTTTCCATAGCCTATATATATTATATATAATAATGTGTAACTATTTTGTAGCAATATAAAGTGTACATATACCGAAGGTGAGACGACGGAACGACGCATTGGAGAATCCTGCCTTGGCAAGAATGTGCATCATGCGCTCGCCTTGAGGGAATGCCTCGATGGTGGCAGTGAGATAACCATAGGCACTCGTGTCCTTGGAAATCATACGACCTACAAGCGGCAGAACCGTATGGGAGTAGATACCGAACAGCTGCTTCATCGGGAAGCTGACGGGTTCTGTCAGTTCGACGATGCAGAGATGGCCGCCTTGCTTGAGCACACGGCACATCTCGCGAAGCCCCTTGTCGAGATCAGGAAAATTGCGTATGCCAAAGGCTGCAGTGACAGCATCGAAGGTGTTGTCGGCAAAAGAGAGTTGCATACAGTCTTCCTTGGCAAATGAAATCACTGAGTCGAGCAACAGTTCGCTCACTTTCTTTCTGCCTACTTCCATCATGCCTTCAGAGATGTCGCAACCCACAAGGCTGTCGGGGCGCAACATCTTGGCGGCAAGAATGGCGAAGTCACCAGTGCCGGTGGCAACGTCAAGAATCTTGCGCGGGTTGTATGGAGATAACGCATTTATGGCCTTGCGTCTCCATCCCCTGTCGATGTTCCATGACAACTGGTGATTTAGCTTGTCGTAGGTGGGAGCGATGGAGTCAAACATCTTTTCCACTTGCGCTGCTTTGTCGCCACTGTTGTCGTAGGGCTTTATTTTTTCCTGGTCGTACATAATATTGCGTGCAAAATTACAATATTTTTTTCTAATATACGAAAAAACTTAGAGAAAAATTACAATAATCCCTTTGTACTGGGTAATTCATAGTGGTAAATGTCTCTTTTTACTGCCATTTTTAGACTGCGGGCAAGTGCCTTGAAGATGCCTTCTATCTTATGGTGCTCATTTTCACCCTCAGCCTTGATGTTGAGGTTCATACGGGCAGAGTCGCTGAGACTCTTGAAGAAATGAAGGAACATCTCGGTGGGCATCTCGCCAATCTTCTCGCGATGGAACTCAGCATCCCATACAAGCCATGGGCGGCCACCGAAGTCGAGTGCCACCTGGCAAAGACAGTCGTCCATGGGCAGGGAATAGCCATATCGCTCGATGCCTCGCTTGTCGCCAAGAGCCTTGAGAAGACATTCGCCAAGGGCAAGGGCAGTGTCCTCGATGGTGTGATGCTCATCGACATGAAGGTCGCCCTTGGTATGCACCATAATGTCCATCATCCCGTGTTTGCCAATTTGCTCGAGCATGTGGTCGAAGAAACCAAGTCCGGTGGAGATGTCACACTTGCCCGTGCCGTCGAGGTTGATGCAGACATGGATGTCGGTTTCCTTGGTGGTGCGCTTCACCTCGGCGGTGCGCTCGCCGGCAAACAACAGTTCGGATATCTTGTCCCATGTCATACCGTCTTTGCCCAAGATAAGCGACTTGCACCCGATGTTCTCAGCAAATTGCCTGTCGGTGTCGCGGTCGCCTATGACATAACTGCCGGCTATGTCATATTCGGGCGAGTGGATATACTTCTCAACAAGGCCAGTGTTGGGTTTGCGGGTGGGGGCGTTGTCCTCGGGGAAATGACGGTCGATGAGGATGTCGTCGAACGTGATGCCCTCGCCCTCTAATGTCTGGAGTATGAAATTATGGACAGGCCAGAATGTGTCCTCGGGGAAGGAGGATGTGCCGAGGCCGTCCTGATTGGACACCATAACAAACTCAAAGTCAAGCTTTGAACGAATAAAACTAAGGTTGCGGAATACGCCCC
>JBJEAY010000399.1:0-2025 GCA_051869575.1 Prevotella sp.
GAGTCTTATCGACATAATAATAGTTGTCTTCGCGAATTGCCACGAAGTTCATCATTCCGTAGGGAATGCCCTTGGGTTTTACTGTTGTATTTTGTTCTTTCATACGTTATTCTTATATTATTATCTTTTCACCTGCCAGTCGCCAATTGTATGCAAGCTCTCTCACCTCTGAGAAAGTCTGTATGCCAACAGGCGGTCGTCTTAGTTGCTTCTTTTCCATAATTAATACCCTAATATTTTAACTGCGTGCAAATATACGATTATTTTCTCAAACCACCAAATATTATTTTGTTTTTTTCATAAATAGATTTATCTATTCTTCTATTTGTCCAATTATTCAACATACATTATTGCATTATTACGAATTAACAAGGGTCTTGGAACAAGTGTGACAATGGCTTTTGACACACTTGTTCCAGCACGGTTATCACAACCGTATCACAGCCTTGGAACAACTGTAACAACAGCTTTGGAACAAGTGTAACAACAGCCTTGGAACAGTTGTGAAAACAGTTGTTGTTGAACATTAATCTTTATTCACAGTGATTATTATTGTTACTCTGCTCAGAAACGCCAAAAACAGTGCAACATCGAAATCAAAATAGGCTATCTTGATGCGGTGTTAGGCCGTTTTTAAAAGTATCTGTCAGCCTAAGGATAATATAAAACATTGATATACAGATACATAACACGTGATGCTGACACTGACAGATGTTTTTCAACTTTTTATTTTATGACAACAGGTAATGTATTATAGAATATGTATAAAATATAATTTTTCGAAAAAATATAGAGAAATCGCTTGTTATATGACTAACAATTAGTATCTTTGCTGAACAATCGAAATATAAAGGAATATATGAAACAATGGGATTACCTCATAGTTGGTGCCGGACTCTATGGGTCGATGATGGCATACAGGCTAAAAAAGCAAGGCAAGAGATGCCTTGTCATTGACAAGCGCGGGCATTTGGGTGGCAATATATACTGTGAGAATGTTGACGGAATCAACGTGCATAAGTATGGTGCGCACATCTTCCACACTTCAAACAAGGATGTGTGGGAATTCGTGAACTCAATCGTGCCGTTCAACAGATATACCAATTCGCCACTGGCAAGGTATAAGGACAAACTATATAACCTGCCATTCAACATGAATACCTTCTCGCGGATGTGGAACATATCCACTCCAGCAGAAGCAATGCAGATAATTGAGGATCAGAGGCGAGAGGCCAAGGAGAAACTCAATGGCCGAGAGCCGGAGAATCTTGAGGAGCAGGCATTGATGCTTGTAGGCAGGGACATATACGAGATTCTTATCAAGGAATATACCGAAAAGCAGTGGGGCAGGAAGTGTGTTGACCTTCCGCCGTTTATCATCAAGCGCCTGCCAGTGAGATTCGTTTTTGACAATAATTATTTCAACGACTCATACCAGGGTATTCCTATCGGGGGATACAACAAACTGATTGACGGTTTGCTGGAAGGTTGTGACACGATGGTAGGAGTGGATTTCTTTGGCGATAGCGACGATAAGCCAAATATAAGGAATTGGAGAAGTTTTGCCGACAAACTGGTATTTACGGGAAAGATTGACGAGTTCTACGCTTATCAGTATGGCAAGCTTGACTACCGCAGTCTCAGGTTTGAGCATGAGGAATATGATGTTCCTAATTATCAGGGAAATGCAGTGGTGAACTACACCTCGGCAGATGTGCCATATACCAGGAGCATAGAGCACAAGCATTTCGAGATGTTTGGTGACAAGGTTTATGATATCCCCAAGACTGTAGTATCCAAGGAATATCCGCAGGAATGGCATGAGGGTCTTGAGCCGTATTATCCCGTGAATGATGCCAAAAACATGGATCTTTACGCCCGATACAAGGCTTTGGCAGACAAGGAAGAGGATGTGGTGTTCGGAGGCCGACTGGCCGAATACAAGTATTACGACATGGCACCGATTGTTGAACGAGTATTAAGAATGCAGTGAATATGTTAGATAAGGATATTTTGCAGTTTGTT
>JBJEAY010000400.1:0-2023 GCA_051869575.1 Prevotella sp.
TGCGTATTTCAAAGAATTGTTAACGAATTTTAGTGGACAGTAGTGTTTATAGTCAATCTGACTATAAACACATAAAGGTCTTCCGCAGAACCTTTTATCATGGACATGTCTTTTTTCTAAATATTCATATCCATTATACAACAAATCCATAATGGAAATTGCTGACGTTACAAAATTTACTTTTGCCATAGACGACATATTTGGGCAAAAGCACTTATCGGCGACTTACGGGCAAAGACCAAAAGACCTCACGAAATGATACAAAGAAGGCGTGCGCCTTCCTTATCATTATCATGAGGCCCTAGGAATTGCCCGAATCACCTGATAAGTAATGCCCACGCCTATGAGGCGCAGACATCAACAACTTATCCTTCGGTGATTCAATCATTGAAATTTCCTATGTTTCATGATAAACCGAATAACTGCTAATGCTGTTATTAATAATATTCCACAAAATGGTCGCAGCCCTACACTTAAGGCATACAACTCGGGTGCAAAATTACAAATAAAAATCGAAAGGACAAAGAAAAAGGGAGAAAAACTTGCGTTTCGCTCCCAGATTATAATGAATTGATAAATGTTTCGCAATCCATCACTGCAATGTTTGAAAATCTGAAATGTTTGTCATTTCTCGTCAACAAAACTTCTGCGCCAACCGTTATGGCAGAACTATACTGAAGAATATCCTCAAAATCGGGACTTTCTATTTCAAATGACCTATATAGCTCATTTTCTCCAGAAGGGGCGACGTGTACTATGTTACAAAGCTTCTTTATCAATTCCAATGTTCTTGCTTTACCAATATCTTTACGCAGGACATATATGGCATTGGCAACCGTTATATTTGTAATATACAATTCTATCTGTTTACGAACTCCCATCTGCAATACCGTTGCAGCAGAAGCGTAATTGCTTCGCATACCAAGAATATCAATAATGATATTTGTGTCAAGAAAGACTCTCTTTGCCATACTTCTCTACCAAAAATTCTTCTTTTGCAAAATCTCCGTTCATATCCCATTCAGGAACTTTGCATACTCCACACAATTCCTTAATCACAGGGTCAAGTTCCTCATATTTTAGAACACGAGGTTTATCCGCTGACTTTGACATCCTTTCAATCAACGAATTTGCATAGTTCTTAACCAATCGGCGAAACTCATCAACGCTAAATGTTGGTGACTGTGGTATTTCGAATGAAATGTTCAATGCTGCCATAATTTTTCCTTTAATATATGTTTCCGCCGCAAAATTACAAATAAAAATTGAAAGGACAAAGAAAATGGGAGTTTTTTTGTGATTTGAGATATAGACTCTCAATTTTTTATGGGTTGACTCTCAATTTGGGGGATTTCGCTCTCAAATGAGGGAGATTGGCTCTCAGAGGACGATGAGGGGGATAAATTCCTTGTCATGGACGTTGAAGTAACCAACTGATAATCAAGATGAAAAAACTTTTTTCAAGGGTAGTGCTCACTTTATTTTCAAGAGTCTTGGTCGGAGTTTGAGAGTATGTAACTTTGCACCCAGAGATTTAAAATATATCGACAATGATGAAAGAAAACAAGACTTTGGGCTACGTGCTCAACAATGACCAGCAAAGGCTGGTGGAAGAGAACTGGGAGTTTGCCGCAGGAGTGGCAAGGGGTTATGCCGGGGGCTGTGTGCCGATGGCTGAACTGGAAAGCGAGGCCTGGACGGCTCTCTGCAAGGCTGCCTTTAAATATAATAAGGTGGAGGGCTGCAAGTTTACTTCATACGCCTACTACTTTATCAGGGGCAGCATCTTGAAGTTGCTCAAGAACGAGGGTGAAAGGCGAGCCGTGGAGGTGTGCTCGGTGGAGGACGACTTGGCTGAGGACAATCTCGATGGGGATGAAGAGTGGCTGGCTGACGACAAGAGGCTCGAGATGCTCGCCGAACTGATGCAGAGTCTCTCTAAGAGGGAGCGCGAGGTGGTGAGGCGATACTACGGAGTGGGATGTGAGGCTGTCACGGTGATGGAGTTGGCTAAGGAGTTGGG
>JBJEAY010000401.1:0-2013 GCA_051869575.1 Prevotella sp.
TGTTGCTCAGGTACTTATAAAGAATGTTAAACCAAGGTATTGCGGAATTTAGGTAGTATAAAAAATGTGTAATATTCAGTTGTGAGTATGCCCTATCATGAAAGAATTGCGTATTTTCGGATATTTCAGCCTAAAAGAATTGCGTATTTTTGGATATTTTCCATAAAAACATTTTGGTAAGTCGGAAAAAAGATGTAATTTTGCACCGTGTTCATAATAATAGGCAGTGGATTTATGGAAAGAATATTCAGACGGAAACTATATGAGAGGCTTCTGGAATGGAAGCGGGTGAGCAATGGCAAAACTGCCATTATGGTTGAGGGCGCACGCCGTGTGGGCAAGTCAACCTTGGTGGAACTGTTTGCCAAAAACGAGTATGAGTCATATATCCTAATTGATTTCAACGAAGCTTCGGACGAGGTGAAGTCTCTGTTTGACAATCTTATGAAAAAGGATTACATATTCCTGCAACTTCAGTCAATATATAACGTTATCTTGAAGGAGCGCAGGTCGGTGATTGTCTTTGACGAAGTGCAGACCTATCCTAAGGCAAGGCAGGCGATAAAATACTTGGTCAAGGACGGACGTTATGACTACATCGAGACGGGGTCGCTCATAAGTATCAAGAAGAACACCAAGGACATCACTCTGCCAAGCGAAGAGGAGAGGGTTACGCTACATCCTATGGATTACGAGGAGTTCCGTTGGGCAATGGGCGACGAAACCACAATGCCACTACTCCGCACTTTTTATGACAATAACCTGCCATTGGACAAGGCTCATCGCGACAAGATGCGCGACTTTAGGCTATATATGCTTGTGGGTGGTATGCCTCAGGCTGTGAACACATTCATCGAAACGAATAATTTCAGTATGGTTGACCTTGCGAAACGTAATATAATACAAATCTATTTGGATGATTTTCAGAAACTTGACCCTACCGGCCGTCTGGAAACACTGTTCAAGGAAATACCGTCGCAACTGAGCCAAACGAGCAACCGCTTTAAGCCGTACGGCATTCTTGGTGATGTTGATGAGGACAAGATGATGGAATTGCTGAAAAACCTGGAAGACAGCAAGACAACGTTGTTCTCGTTTCATTCAAATGAACCAAATGTGGGTATGTCACTTACGAGGGACATCTCAAAATACAAGATTTTTTGTGCTGACACAGGTCTGTTCGTGACACTTGCCTTTTGGGACAAGGACATCACCGAGAATGTCATCTATCAGAAATTGCTTAATGACAAGCTGAGCACTAACCTTGGTTATGTCTATGAGAATGTCATAGCGCAGATGTTGGCTGCGGCAGGCAACAGACTTTTCTATTACACTTGGGCAAAGGATGCAACGCATAATTACGAGATTGACTTCCTGCTCTCACGTGGTGTCAAGCTTCACCCGATTGAGGTCAAGTCGTCGGGTTACAACAGCCATGCCTCGCTGGATGCTTTCTGCGAGAAGTTCTCTCATATCATCGACCGACGGTATCTGATTTACACAAAGGATTTGAAGAAGGACAATCAGACAGTCCTTCTCCCTGTGTATATGACACCATTCCTGTGAGCATGTAACCAGTAGGGGCTTACCCCCAAAGTCAACCTTCTCTAAAATATTTATCTTAATGTGGGCAACCTTATGTGTGAACAACGGCAATATAGAGTTAACGTGATTTATAAATAGTCATCCTAAGTGATTGGACAACAGTCACAGTGGTATCACCGCAGTTGTCACACTTGTTCCAAGGCAGTTGTCACAGCAGTTCCATGGCTGTGGTACGAGTGTGACAACTGCGGTGGAACAGTCGTGACAATAGCCTTGGAACAAGTGTGTCAAAGGAGTAATCGGGTTGCTACTGGTCAATATTCCGTTTGAAATACATATAACTGTGTATAAATTAGTGAATTCCGCTGCAAAGTTACTACTTTTTTTGTAAAAACCGAGAGGAATAATGCCGTACTTTTTGTAAAAACCGAGAGGAATGGCATATTTATAATTTAAACAAGTCGTCCA
>JBJEAY010000402.1:0-11053 GCA_051869575.1 Prevotella sp.
ATACTCAATCAGATACAAGTTTTTTGATTATCCTATGCAAAGATCCGATAAAGCCATCTGTCTTGACCGTTGAAATATCCATGCTGATACCAAGCTCATCATAGGCTTTCTTTGACAACTTGGTAGATGTTATCATACCGTTGAAAGCCTGTTTCAGAATGGTTCCGGAGTCTGCACCCTTGATATTGTTATCAGCAAGAGTACCAAGGGCAGCACAGGTTTCCTCGATACCGACTCCTGCTGTATATGCGATAGGAGCTGTATTTCGCAAAGCCTCATTCAATTGAAGAATGTTCGTTGCCGAGTTCGCACATGTATAGGATAACACATCATTGATGCGTGTAACATCATTCACCGAAAGGTGAAAGGCATTCATCTGTCCTGTGACTATATCAGCGGCTTCGGCAAGCTCAATAGCATTCGCCTGAGCAAGGTGGAGTACGCCAGACAACGTGCCAGTAGCCGTCACAGCATCAAGACCATTTCTCGTGAGGTACTCCATTGCTTCTGCTGCTTGCTGTGCAGTGTATCGGGTTGTTGAACCCAAACGTTCAACCTCCTTAGACATTTGGGCAAATTCTACAGCGTTAGCGTTGGTAACAGACTGTACCTTTGCCATCTGGTCTGCATAATCAGAACCGACCTGCTTGACCTTTTCGCCGAATGAGAACAGCTTGTCAACGGTGAATGCTGCAGCAATCATGGAACCCAACTGACGGAACTTGTCGGTGATACCGCTTAGGGCTGTATTCACGCTGTTGGGGTAATTACCTACGTTCCTATAAAAGCGGAGTGTTCCTTGTTCAGCTTCTTTCAGCTCGTTAGTAATCTCAACAATGTGGTTCTTCAATTCCTTGCCCTTTGCACCTTCTCGCTCTGCCCTTGACATTGCATCGTACTGGGCGGTGGCATTGGAGAGTTCGGCTCGCAGTTGCTTTAGCGAGCCTTCCTCTTCCTTTGTCACCTTGATCTGGTTCTGCACCTGCCGGCTAAGCGTGTTTATGGCATCATTTTGCTGCTTGATGAAAGCACGGCTTGCCTCTGACTGGCGATTGTATTCCTCTTGGCCTATTTTCCCATCCTTGAGGTCTTTCTTCAACTGTTTTAGAGCGGTCTGTGCCTCCTCGATGGAAGCACGGTATTTGCCCATGGCATCTATGGCATCCTGATACTTAACCTGGATGTCTATGATTTTTACTTTCGTGTCTTGATTTGCCATAGTTGTACTTATCTTATTTGCCTTTAATTAGAAATTATGGAACGGACGGATGCCTGCAATGTCCTGTCTGTATCTAAATGGTTCAAGTCCTGTATTTAATGAACCATCTGTACTGCTTCGGTAGCAGTGAACACAATACGCTCTTGACTCGTCAGGGCTATACGAAGTCCAGTAAGTGTAACTGTACGTCTTGATAAGTGAGTCGCCACCTGCCGCAGCAAGCAGAGCCTCTATCTTGTCAAGATTGTCCAGTACCAACTGCCATTCGCTTGATGAACCGAGGAATCCTAACTCTCCGTTCGGAAAAACAAAGTTGTGAGCCACGGCCGCTGCACTATATGGCGAACTTGTGTAGTAACCATCGGAGGATGTTACCGTCTCTATAATCTTCAACGTATTCTCATATCCAGCAAAGCCACTTGACAAGCCGGGAATCGTCACTCCACGTCCTCCCCACTTGTATCTTCCACCTTCAACGTCATTTTTCGCAATGACAAAACGGTGAGTTCCGTCCGACACGGCAATTCCGTTTACATCACTGGTCAACTTATTTGAAGCGTACCACTCTTCCTCATCGTAGAGGTTGTAGTCAGTGTCAATTATAAGCGCGTGAGCTGCATCGAGTTTTGCAAAGTCAACAACAGTCTCACCGATAGCGATAATAGTCTTAGACGCAGTTTCCATAAGACCGTTTACCCTTGCTCTTACCTTGAATGTGGCAACTTCGTCAATCTGCAACCCATTCACTGAAATATTGATTGTCGTATTGTTGACAAGTTCTATTTTTACATCAGGATTATCAATACTTACAGACACCTCTTCTACCGTGCATCCGCTTGGATCGTACTGAACTGTGTAAAGCTGCTCTCCTTTCCTGTTTACTGCAGTGAACGAATCTGGTCCGATTATACTTACATTTCCTCTCTTTACAGACTGTTCCAGCATTGTAAGACCTGCAAACGCTCTTACGTTTAGACGGGAGTTCTTGTCTGTGGCACTTGGCGAGCTATTCCCTGTTACAAAAGACCATGCCATCGCATCCGTTCTCTGCGTTGACGTCCAATAAGAACCAGACAATTCAGGTGAGCCTATTGCTTTGAACAGACTATTCACCTTACTAACAACACTTTCTACGACAGCCCATTCTCCTGCAGCCCCGAGATAACTTGGCTTTCCTCCAAAGAAGAAATAGTCCTCCAATGTTCCTTTTGAAACCTGCTTTGCTATTTCTGCTGCAGATGACGTGTAGGGAGGATTGTTTGGGTCCTGCGCAATAATTTTGTCGGTGTTCTCTTTGCCGAGGAAGTCTGTCATCGCATCGTTTGCATCTGTAGTGGTCTTTATGCCTGTTATGAGCAAACCGGATTTCTCTTCTATAAAAGTTGTGTCAGAAACCTTTATCATTGTTGATGTAAACTTCTTACTCCAGAAGTTGTCATCACCACCGCTATAACTTGGCGAATCCTCTTTTTTTGAGATTACAAATCTGTGAGTTCCATCGGACACTGCCACACCATCAGCATCATCGTTCTCTATTCCAGAAGCCTTCCACTCGCTTTCGCTGTAGAAAGTTCCATTTCTATCAACAATGAGTGCCTTGTTAGAATCAAGGTAGTCAGTTGACCATGTGTCTTTGTACATGATGTTAACGACAAACTGCTTGTGAATTTCAACACCATTGTAAACGGCAGTTATATTGATGGTTACGCTCATATCCTCCGTAACACCATTTACGTCCAGTTGAAATGACCCCAAACTTTTGAGTATTGTGGCAGTTACTTTTGGACTCGATGCAGTGACGCTCGTTATCTCCCCCTCGTTAATTACGATATTTCCTGGAAGTATGCGAGCATTGAACACCTTAGAACCAGTACCGTTCAAAGCATCTATTGGCTCCCCATCTTCAAGCACCTTTATTGTTGGCATTACTATACTCACTATTTTAGACTCTTTTAGGATTGAGCCATCTTCCAAAGTCACATCGACGCAAATAGATACATGACCTTCTTCGTCCGGCAGGTTCAAAGCACGCAAAACGAATCCATCCAACTGCTGGGAGACAACGCTTATGTTTGAGTTTGACGTGCCTTCTATATACACTCTCACGCTTGAAGCTTTGATGTCTGCATACGAAGGTTCGTATGTTATGCTGTAAGAATGGTCCTGCTTGTCAATAAGAGTGGCACTTCCTCTTATTATTACCTTGTTGTGCTTAACAACTGCCTCGTCGTCATGCTCCTGGCCATAAGGCTGGTCTAACGCGCTCTGCACAACATCTGAAACGAACCAGATAAGTTTCTTGTGGACTTTCTCAATGATTGTCCCATCAATGTCCTTAATGTCGAACTCATATTTCCATACATGACACTTGCCGAACTCGCTCCTGCTGTAATCGAATGTCTTGTTTTCAACAACTCGTTCGTCATCGTAATAAGTCCTTAATTTCTCGGTAAAATTCTTTTCGGAGATTTGTACACCATCCTTGTACTTTACGACGGTATACGAGACAGTATTTGAAGTGTAATGGGTAAGTTTGTACGTGTCGCCTTTTAGGTACTCTATGTCATAAGGTCTTGCCCAAGTTGGAGAGTCTTTATATATGCTACAATTACCATCATACCAACCTTCAGCACCCTTGTCGGTACTAATGGCAGGCTGGTTTGAAGTGTAATTTCTTTCGTAATAAATATAGAACCTGCCAACCGAACCTACTGTTACGATAGTCTTGATGCCATTCTCATCGTAGCCATCCAGTGACTCTTTGTTTGTTACCAATATTGGAGAAGTCCATCTGCGAGTCTCCACCACCTCGTTAAATTGATTACGAATTGGTATGGCCATTTCAACTCTATGCCATGTAGGATCGTCTTGGTTAATAATTACATAGTTTAACTTCTGGCCGTCAAAGCCCTTCGCTACGCAATCAGTCCACTGCTTACCGTCAAACAATATCGACACCTCAGATTTAATAAAGCTCTTGTCGGTGTCAGTGTCAATATCTCTGTATGAGAAACGATATTTACCGATGGCGTTACAGTAGATGTACAAAGGTTTGTCACTCTCACCTGCAATCGCATAGATACCTTCGCTGCCAAATTCAAGGACGCATGTTGACACCTCCTCCCACTCGATTTCCTTTGTACGCTTGATATATACCTTATAGTTGCTGTCGGAACCATTTGTTCCTTTAGCTTCCATAGTCTCTGTTGAAAGCATTTCCACACTATACGAGTTGTCAATCTCCTTGATTGTTTCATACACGCGAGGAAGTTTGAGCAGTTCAACTGTTGAAATTCCTTCCTTGTCACGCTGGATTGATGATACGGCAAAGTAAGCGTTATACTTGTTAAGGTACACAGGCTTCGACTCATCAAAGTCACGGAGGTCGATCTCGTCAAGCAAGAACTTCTCCTTTACCAACTGATAATCATTGAGGATAGACTTGAGGTAGCCAAAGAAGTTCTCCATCATTTCCTCGTCATCAAAAGGCGAGAAGATGTTCATACGCTTGTGCATGGTAGTAATGTCGCTGTTCTGCGGTCTCTGCACCCTTGTGTCCTCAAATGATGGGTCATAGGTGCGGTACACCATATATCCGTAGATAGCAGGAACATTGCTTTCCATAACGTCATCACCCTCCCACACCTTGCAAGTGTTTCCAACCTTTACGATAGGGTAACGGAGGTTCTGTATGAAAGCAGGTGCGAATGGAGAACGGAACACAGACATTTCGTCCTTCAGTGTGTCATCGTCTATCTCAATGTTACCGTAGCCGTTTCCATACTGATCGAAGTCATCAAGTATTTCTTCGTCAGTCTTTCCGCGGTTGCTCTTGTTCATTTCAAAGAAGTTGTTCTTTGCGAATTTGGTGTTGTGGAACTTTGAAGCATTGGCAAGGTCTTTATCGGCAGATAGGATCTTCTTTGACCAGTCAAGCACGTCACCATCGTTGACACGGTCACGCAGCTGGTTATAGTACATGGCAGTGATAGTCTCACCGTCACGCTCCACTCTTGGCATTGCACCATTCATGTAGAACACGGACTTCATGAAGTCAAAGCATGAAATCTCGGGCAGACTCTCCGTGATACGCATAGTTGTAGGAAGCACACTAACGTCAATATTAGGCACAATCTCCGTTATTACGATGTTGTCTATAACGAAATCTCCTTCCTTGAGGTTCAGTTTGCTAACCTTGTCAGTGTTACCGTTCGCATCGGTAACGTCAACCTCTATAGTGTGGTCATCCGGGAAGTAAGGTAAGAAGATGTACCCTACGAAATCTTCTTCGTCGTTAGCGTCAATCTCTATCTTACGGACATCGTACTCACTACCAAACTCAAAGTGGCAGATGTAAGAGTCAGTTGCTTCATCATATTTAGGCACATCAATAGATTGAAAACCTGCCGCTGAGTTTATACTCTTCTCGGTTACTGGCTCAATGTTGAACTCAATATGATCGTAGACATCTTTCTTCTTAATGCCAACCGATGCAATGCAAATCCACTTGTACGTACCTATGTTGACACGTCCTGCGGTTACGGCACTCTTTGCAATACGGAGGTCACATGAACCTTTGACTGTACAAGCGTTTCTTGTATAGAAACCGATTACACCGATATTAGTTCCTGACTCTGGTCCTTGGTCGTATGAAAAGGCATTCCATTTTGTGTTGTTCTCCGTACACTTTGCGCTATGCTGATCTCCCCATTTCGACTGCGGTGTTGTACCGATAGAGTCTATAATCCATTCGGGAATTTCATAAGTTCGGCTACCCCAGCGCGATGGCTTTCGACCATACTGACTTGCTATACCTGCATCAACATCCGCTTTCTGTCCTTTCTTGGCATTGAAGAACCATAGACCGGAGTTGTGCTGGAAACAATAAAGAGGCTTGACGTAATCGTTGCCTCTAAAGGTGTCGAACACAGGAATACCCACAGCAATGAGAGTTGGTTCGTTATATACTGCATTGAGCTGACTAGTAACTACTGGAGATAGTGATGTATAAGTACCTTCAGTCACTTCATAGAACATTGCATAGAATGGATTGCTGGAAGAACCGTTACCATACTCTGCCATGCTCCATTTCTCAATGGCAGTCATATACTTGTAAACCATGTTGTGTGTTCCGATACCGAACATGCCACGGATTACAAACCTATCATTGCTAATCTGCGAGTTGACAAGAGGTATGACACCGTTGCTCACAAAGTCATCATAGACACGTCTGCCGTAGTAGTTGGCATTGTTAAGGAAACGTCTTGGCTTCATTCCCATGCCGCTCTCAATCAACTGGCCGATATTGAACTTCACGCCATACTTCTCGTTTATCATCTGTATTAGTTTATAGACAGGAACACATGGCTTCGGAGGTGTATTCTTCATGTGAGGAACACCAGCATCGTAGTCAGGGTAAACTACACTATCAATGTTTGACGTGTCGTTGTCGGTACCACCATACTGCTCGTCACCTCCCCACTGGATTTTTCCGAGTGAAGGCAACTCATTGAGTTTGATGCTATCATTCTTCAGCAATTCAAATGCTTTCAATACTTTCCAAGTCATTACACATTGGAAAGAATCAGATAACTCGCTTACATACAGATTAGCGTTTGGACACAGACAAATACCATTGACGATAAATTCCGCACTGAATGATTTCTTCATCATGGAAACATCATGCCGTATGTCATCGGCAAGCTGTAACGCCCTTCTGTTGTTGGAGGTCATCGGGATCTTGAACGTATATGAATACGAACACGTCAATTTTGATATGTCGCTGAAAAGGTTAGAAACCCATTTCAACGTAATCCCAGAAGGAGAGGGCAAATCCAACTGAACCCTGCTGCCATCGGTTATGATATATAATTCTTCTTTATTCATGCTACAATGTTTGGCTGGATATTTCCGGCATCTGTATGCTTATCTCGTATTCTGACAACATAGTCTTAGGATTTGTCTTATAAGTGCCGTCAGAAACAGACACTGGCAACCATAACTCTGTTCCTGCATTATTCTTCCCAAGATATAAATCAACCATAGGAGCACCGACTATCGTCTTTACATATTCAAGAACATCTTTCGGCAGGTCTACGGCACAGCACTTGCGAGTCTCTGTATTGGTCATGTCGATAGAACGCTCCATATTCCCGAAATTTACTCCACTGAAAGTACGCTCTACTTGAATAGCATTACTGGATGCCTTGGATTTGATTGACGACTCACCCTCAACGAACAAGTAGAACTGCATAAGACCGAAGCGGTCTATCCAACGAAGGTACAAGCCATCCCGATTATTGTTTATACTAATGTTAACCGTTTCATTGACAACCATACCAATATCAGGGAACGGAAAGTTGAAATTCATATTAAAGATACCACTCGTTACTTTCTCTAAGCAGATATTGTAGGATGCCTTTTCCCTTGCGTCCGGGAATGTTATCGCAGGGTTAAGTTCAAAGATACCCTCGTTACCAGCATTGCCCATTGTAGCCTTCTCCAGCTGCTTGATGTTGCTGTTCCAGCGGACTATTTCTCCTCTGTACTCAAACTCCACGTCATCACGTGCTTTTCCGTACTGATCATTGTAGTCGAGGCGAGAGCCGTAGATACCGTGCGCAATCCATGAACTGTATGCATTGCCTAACATATTCGTCACAGAACCTTCTATCTGTGCAAAGCCACCGTCATATACTGGTCTTGAGTTTATACTGTCATATCCGCCAATAATACGTGCCATCGGTCTCACTGGAGCAATCAAGACAGAACCATCAACGGCATATACCACACCATGCGTGATGTTGAACACGATGACCGGAGGACTGTCGAATACTCTGTTCTGCATTTTGAATGTTGGGAGGTCACCCTCTAACACATGGTCAATATGGCAACGGTAGAGTCTTTCCTCAACGACGTCAGGTGATACGTAGTCACTCTTGAACGATGTCAGCTCACCCGGTTCAGCACGGAACATTGACACGTAGAATGGGAATTTCTTGAACCAAACTACATTGCGCACATGGCTGTAATCCTTTTCGTTTGATATAAACGCTCCATACTTGCCGAACTGCTCACCCATCTGAATGCCACCCCATACTGCGATGCAGGATATATTTGCACTCATGATGCCAACACCTGTGTCAGTAGCATTGATGGTTACAACCGATGTTCGGTGATGCTCCACGTCATCGAACAGCAGCTGGAGTATCTTTGATACGAATACCTTTGCCGTACCCTTGTAGAGGTTCACGAAGATATCATACGACTTGGTTTGTGTTGACAACGTGACGGTCATCTGGCCGTTCATGGTCGCGTCGTCCATTTTGATGGTGACATAGTTAGGGTTGAACACAAAACACCAAAGATCGGGGTATTCCAGCACTCCGGTCTTTATATCTGTTCCTTTCGTGTATTGAATGTTCTCTGTACGCATATTTATTCTTCTTTATCATTATCAAGTTCTATTTCCTGAAGTTTCTCTACTTCCGTCTCGAATATACCTGCAGCCTCTTTTGAAAGGAGTTCAACTTCCTGCTCTATCAAGCTGGAGTAGATGTCATTATACTCGTTGTCGCGGTAGAGCCTTGTACCTTTCGTGATAATAGAGTGGGCTATCGCTCCGCTAAGTCTTGCCAAACCTTGCTCAGGAGTGCCGTTCTTCGGTATCATGTCCTGGTACGAAATCCCCTTAGCTATCACCCAGTCCTTGATGATTTCATAAAAGCCTTTAGGAACTTTTCCTGGACCTCTGCCATGTTCAAGATACATGAAGCTCTTGGAGCCTTCAAGCGTTCCTCCGCTGTCACTGGTGTTTACAACCATGGAACGGACGGTACTACCGCTGGCATTGCGACCCATTTGTTCCATGCGCAAAGCAATGCCATCCTTGATAGCATTAAGATGGGATGATACTATGTTACGAACGCTTGTCTCCATACTGCTTCAATTATTCTTTCTCTTGCTTAAGGTCTTGAGGTATATCTTCACTGCGATACTCGTCCTCGCAGATGATAACACCTTCTTCCTCGATAAGAGGAGGGGTAATGACGATGCCTGTCACATTCTGGTCGAAATGGTCATAAAGGACCCTGTACGACAATCTGCCATCGATGGGTTCAAACAGGCCGCTCTCGTTCAGTTTCTTCACAAAACGAATACACAGACGCTTCATCTGCTCAATGATATTGTCGTTCTCCTCACCATCAAAGTCAAAATCTGTGGGAGCGACAAATGCTATCTGACTCTGCGGATAGTCCTTGACACTCGAATAATGGAAGAAAAGCTCACCAGACGGAGGAAGAACGTATATTACAGTGGGAGCATCGATGTTGTCTATCTCGTCATTAGCTTGTGCCCAGTTCTTGAACATATAAGACACTCCAAGACTTTCAACTATCTTGCGTACCTTCTTTTCAACGGTGCCATAATGTGGCGTCAGTGGTTCCTTACTCATCTTCTCTTACTTTTGACTTTATTATTGTTCATGTACTGCTTGTGTAGCCTACGCTCAAACTCCGATTGCATATTATCGTTCTTCATGCACTTGTAGATGCGGACCCAGGCAACATCGCGGACATCGTTCTGATTGCTTATGCCCATTCTCCTTGCGTACCAGTCAAGGACACCGAAAGAACCGAAATCCAACTCATGGATGCCGGCAGCCTCCTCCTCCTTGGAGTAGGTCTGCTTGATTTCAGAAAACAACTTGTTGATTTTCTCCAACTCCTTGGTTACAAAGGCGGCAAAGCCAAAGACATCATTCACGTCTGCGGTTACCAGTTTATAGCTGTCTATACCCAGTAATACTTCTGCACACCCCCCAATGGGGTCTTCCGTGGTAGCTGCCGTGCGTAAGTCATCGAGCATACCATAAGAGATAGCGTTGAGGTTTCCTGGAAGTTCCTTACCGCATAGCGAAAATGGCTTTTTCTGCTTGCGTAAGCGTCCAAGCAACTCGTCCTGCAAATCCTTGTTGCAGAACGGAAACAGAGTGAGAAAGTCCTTGTAGGTACATTTCTCATCCATAATCTTCCTGACTTTCTTACTTGAAATCACCATACATAGCAAAGTTACTTCATTTATATGTTCGTACTTATCTTATTTGCTTTATAAGGACTGAACGTTGGCGTTCAGTGAAATTATATGCTTAAAAGCATATAAAGGGTTTGGCGAAGTGCCTTTTTCAAGCACCTCGCCTTGCTGCTATTTTCGCTTCTCTTTCCTCCTCCTGCCGTTCAAGGAAATCGGAATGGAAATGAAACTCTTTCTTCGGGACAAGTGTCAGACCGAGATATTCAACGAGTTTTTCTATTTGATCGTATTTCAGACCCCTCGACCCGTTAAGGTAGGAAGAAAGGCTCGTTGAAACGATACCGCACTCCGTAGCAACCTTGCTTACTCGAAGGTTCTTCTGCCCAATGGCCATCTCAATCTTTTCTCTAAACATAATTTTTGCTTTTTGATGTTAATAACTTCATTCTTTATCAGCAAGTGTCAGACCGAGATACATACACACTTTCTCCAAGTCTTCGTGTGGTATGGCCCGGCGGCCGTTGAGATAAGCAGAAAAATTCTGCTCGATAATTTTCAAATCTTCACAAAGAGCACGGTTCTTGATACCAAGTCTCTTCATTCTGTTCTCAATTACATTTCTGATTTTCATATTGTTGTCGTTAATTATCACTTCTTACTTTAATTTTAACTTGTGGTCCGTTAGAAGGTTTCGATCTCCTAAAATACATCGACATCATCAATGCATCTATATAGTCAGGTGAACTTCCTCCAAGTAGCAATTTCATTTCATCTTTCTTAATGATACTTTTTTTTGCTTCG